>CAJQNW010000306.1 GCA_905479765.1 uncultured Tepidamorphus sp.
CCCTACTGTTGGGCAAAGCGAAAAATCGCCGCGGTCAGTACAGCCGCCGAATACCGGACTGCTCGATGGAGGCTGCGTCGGATCAGGGGCCACCGGACACCGGGCGCATCTCAACGACCGGAGCGACAGTCCTGCTGGATACGTCCAAGTTCCCATTCGGCGCGTGCAAGCTCCGTCTCGAAAAAGTGACGCGCAGTGGCCTCCTTGGCGGATGCAAAGACGGCAGCATCGGCGTCGAGTCCCGGAAGTGCCGAAATTTGACGTAGCCACAGCCAGCCCACGACAACGCTGCCGAACGACTCGAGGAAGGACGTCGCGTGCCAGTAGGCTTTTTCCGTGTTTCCTGCACCGATGCAGTCGCGAAGCGCGGCCGTCGCCGATTCCAGAGTTTGAACGGCCTTTTCCAGCTGCCGCGCGAGCGGAGACGTCATCGGGGCAGCGGTCTCCCGGATCGATTTGCACAGGACCGCCATCACCTGCCCGCCGTCGGTAACGATCTTCCGGCCGAGCAGGTCCTGCGCCTGGATCCCGGTCGTTCCCTCGTGAATCGGATTGAGCCGGTTGTCGCGATAAAGCTGCTCGACAGGGTATTCGCGCGTGTATCCGTAGCCGCCCAGAATCTGGATCGCGATGTCGTTGGCCTTCAGGCAATGGATCGACGGCCAGGATTTCACCACCGGCGTCAGCAGGCCCAGCATGTCCGTCGCCTCCTTACGCGCGGCAGTATCGGCAAGCGTCTCGCTGTCATCGAGCAGGCGCGCGGCGTACAGGCACAGCGCGAGCGCCCCTTCCACCGACGCCTTCTGCGTCAGGAGCATTCGGCGCACGTCCGGATGCTGGTCTATCGCCACGGGCGTCGCGGCTGCATCCTTTGTGCCGATCGGCCGGCCCTGCACGCGGTCGGCGGCGTAGGCTTTGGCGTGCAGGTATCCGCGATAGCCGAGCATCGTCGCGACCAGTCCGACATTGATGCGCGCCTCGTTCATCATCTGGAACATGTAGGCGAGCCCGCGGTTCTCTTCTCCGACGAGAAAGCCGACACAATCACCGCCCTCGCCAAAGTTGAGCATCGTGGAAGTCGTTCCGCGCCAGCCCATCTTGTGGATCAGTCCGGCAAGCGCGACGTCGTTGCGCCGTCCGTCGGGAAGCACCTTCGGCACGATGAACAGCGATATGCCCTTCACCCCGGACGGCGCGCCGCTGACGCGCGCCAGCACCATGTGGACGATGTTCTCCGACAGATCCTGGTCGCCGCCGGACGTGAAGACCTTGTTGCCCCGGATCCGGTAGCTGCCATCCTCCGCCGGCGTCGCCATCGTCGCGATGTCTGCCAGGGACGAACCCGCCTGTGGCTCGGTGAGCGCCATCGTGCCGAACCAGCGCCCCTCGAGCATAGGACGGCCGAAGGTTTGCCACTGCTCGGCCGATCCGAATGCCTGGATCAGGTTGGCCGCGGCAATCGTCAGCATGGCATAGGAGGCCGTGCCGACATTCGCCGCGTAGAAATGCACCATGCATGCAAGCGACACCACGTGCGGCAACTGCATGCCGCCCTCGTCGAAATCATGCGACGACGCCATGAAGCCGGCGCCGCCGAAGGCGTCCAGCGCCGCGCGCGCTTCCGGAATGACCCGCACCGCGCCGTTCTCGAAACGCGGCTCCTCGCGATCCGACTTCTCGTAGTGGCCGAGGAACAGGTCCTCCGCCATCCGCTGCGCTGTCGCGATCGCGGCGTCGAAGGTCTCGCGCGAGTGCTCCGCGAACCGCTCCCTCCCGAACAGGGCGTCGGTATCGAGGACATGCCTCAGCAGGAAATCGAGATCCTGGCGGTCGATCAGAACGCTTGAGGTCATGACGGTCAGGCCACTTCGAACAGTCCGGCGGCCCCCATTCCCCCGCCCACGCACATCGTGCAGACGACATAGCGCGCGCCGCGGCGGCGCCCCTCGATCAGAGCGTGGCCGACCATGCGGGCGCCCGACATGCCGTAGGGGTGGCCGATCGAGATCGCCCCGCCGTCGACATTGAGCAACTCGTCGGGGATGCCGAGCCGGTCACGGCAGTACAGTACCTGCGCCGCGAATGCCTCGTTGAGTTCCCACAAACCGATATCGTCCACGGAAAGGCCGTTGGCCTTCAGCAGCTTCGGCACGGCGAATACCGGACCGATTCCCATCTCGTCGGGATCGCATCCCGCAACCGCAATGCCGCGATAGACGCCGAGCACATCCACTCCGCGGCTTTCCGCCAGCTTGCGCTCCATGACCACCGACGCCGAAGCGCCGTCGGAGAGCTGCGAGGCATTGCCAGCGGTGATGAACTGTCCGGTCTCGATCTGCTGGCCGCCCGCGAAGACGGGCTTCAGCGAGTTTAGCCCCTCAAGCGTCGTTCCGGGCCTGTTGCCTTCGTCCTTGGCAAGCGTGATCTCGCGTGAGGACGTCGCGCCTGTCTGCTTGTCGACGACCCTCATCACGGACGGCAGCGGCACGATTTCGGCATCCAGTCGGCCCGCCTCATGCGCCTCGGCCGTCCTGCGTTGCGAGGACAGGGCATATTCGTCCTGCGCCTCGCGGGAAACGCCGTAGCGTGCCGCGACGATCTCGGCCGTCTCGATCATCGACATGTAGAGATCGTTGCGATGGTCGACGATCCACGGATCCTGCCAGCGATCGAGGTTCATCGACGGCGTCTGCACGAGCGAGATCGATTCCACGCCCCCGCCGATCGCGATGTCCATGCCGTCGCTGATGACCTGCTTGGCAGCCGTCGCGATCGCCATCATGCCGGACGCGCACTGCCGGTCGACGGACATGCCCGCGACACTCGTCGGCATGCCGGCCCGGATCGCGGCCTGGCGGGCAATGTTCATGTACGTCGCGCCCTGCTGCATCGCGGCGCCGAAGATCACGTCTTCGACCTCCCCCGCCTCTACGGAGGCCCGCTCCAGCGCGTTGGCGATCGCGTGGGCGGCGAGCGCCTGTGGCTGCGTGTCATTGAACGCGCCGCGATAGGCCTTGCCGATCGGCGTGCGCGCGGTCGAGACGATTACGGCTTCGCGGCTCATTGCTGTCCTCGCGTATTGTCGGCGGCGGTGGCCGCCATGTTCAGGAAGCGGCGGGTCTGGTCGAACGCCCCCGCGATATCGTGCCAGCCGGAAAGATCCTCGTCCACGGCGAACGCCTTGGCCACTGCCTCGGGAGTGCAGTTGGCGGGAGCAAGATAGACGCCGTCGCTCTCGCGAATGATCGTCCGCGCGAAGACACCCGCACCCGCTGCCATGATTGTCCGGTTCGGACCGTCCTCGGACACGAGATAGAGCAGGCCTGGCGTGATCACTTCGGGCTGCATGCGCTCGAGTTCTTCCGGCGACATCAGGCCTTCCGTCATGCGCGTCGCCGCCGTCGGCGCCAGGCAGTTGACCCGGATGCCATATTTCTCTCCCTCGACGACCAGAACGTTCATGAGCCCGATCATCGCTGTCTTGGCGGCGCCGTAGTTCGACTGGCCGAAATTGCCGTAGAGACCGGACCCGGAACTCGTGAACACGATGCGTCCATACCGCTGGGTCCGCATGGGTTCCCATACTGCTTTCGTGCAGTTCATCGCGCCGTTGAGATGGACGTCGACGACTTTGTGGAAATCGTCCGGTTCCATCTTGCCGAACGACTTGTCGCGCAGGATCCCGGCATTGTTGACCAGAATGTCGACGCGGCCCCACTTGCC
>CAJQNW010000307.1 GCA_905479765.1 uncultured Tepidamorphus sp.
GAGCAGCGCGTCCTGGATGTCATGGGACGTCACGTCGCCGGCGACCGCAGTAACGTTTACGCCCGTTGCCGCGGCGATCTCGGCGGCCACGCCCTTCAACCGCTCGGGGTCGAGGCCGTTGATGACAACGTCGCAGCCGGCCTGCGCCAGTGCTTCCGCACAGCCGCGGCCCAGCCCCCGGCTCGACGCGCAGACAATGGCCCGTTTTCCGGTGATTCCCAGATCCATGCCGTTTCCTTCAACTTGGTGGCGCTGTTTGGCCCCGGTTCCGTCAATGTTCGTCCTTAGGAGTCTTTGTCGGCCACAGCGGCAATTTGCGCAAGGCGTGCGTACTTCCTGTCCGGGCTTCTAGTCGAGGTTAATAAGTCCTATATTGCGGTTTGGTGACGTGCCGTCATAATCCTGCAAACGGAATCGCCTTTAAGACGCCACGACGGGAAACGATGCGGGAAAATATCGTGAGCGGGCAACCGGAAACGCGGAAACATCGGAGTTTATTCATCTCCGATACGCATCTGGGAACCAAAGGTTTCCAGAGCGAGCTTTTTCTCGACTTCCTCAAGCACCATGATGCCGAGACGATCTATCTGGTCGGCGACATCATCGATTTCTGGCGGCTGAAGCGGACCTGGTATTGGCCGCAGCAGCACAACGACGTGATCCAGAAGCTGTTGCGCAAGGGCCGCAAGGGCGCGCGGATCGTCTATGTTCCCGGCAATCACGACGAGTTCCTGCGCGGTTATGTCGGCACCCATTTCGGCGGGATCGAGGTGATGCACCGGACGATCCACACGACCGCCAACGGCGAGCGCCTGCTGGTCATCCACGGCGACGAATTCGACGTGGTGGTGCGCTACGCGCGCTGGCTGGCGCTGCTGGGAGACGTCGGGTACGCGTTCGCGCTGACCTGCAACACGCATTTCAATTACGTCCGTCGCAAGCTGGGTTTTCCCTACTGGTCGCTGTCGGCCTGGCTGAAACTGAAAGTCAAGAACGCCGTTAACTTCATCGGCGAGTTCGAACAGGCACTGGCCGCCGAAGCCGCGCGGCTGGACGTGCACGGTGTCGTTTGCGGCCATATCCACCACGCCGCCGATCACTATCTGGAAGGCGTGCGCTACCTCAATTGCGGCGACTGGGTGGTAAGCTGTACGGCGCTCGCCGAACGCGAAGACGGCACGCTTGAGATCATCCACTGGCCGGTTGTTCTGGATACCCAGCGTCGCCACGAGCTCGAAACGGAGCAAGCGGCAGCTTGAATATTCCGGCATGAAGCGTCTTCTCCTCGCCACCGACGCGTGGCACCCGCAGGTAAACGGCGTGGTCCGCGTTCTCGACCGGTTGCGCCGGGAAACGCCGGCTTTCGGGCTGGAGATCGACGTCGTCTCGCCGGAAGGCTTTCGCTCCCTTCCGCTGCCGACCTATGGCGAAATCAAGCTGGCGTTGTGCAGTCCGTCGGATATCGGTCGCCGGATCGAGGAGACGGCAGCCGACTATATCCATATTCCGACCGAAGGACCGATCGGCATGGCCGCGCGGCGCTGGTGCCGGCGCGAAGGACGCGGTTTCACGACGAGTTTCCATACGCGGTTTCCCGAATACCTCGCCTCGCGCCTGCCGGTGCCACCGGATCTCACCTATGCGTGGCTGCGCCGGTTCCACAACGCCGCCCGCGCAACACTGGTCTCGACCCCGCGACTTGCCGAGGAATTGAAGGGACGCGGTTTCACCAAGACGGCGATCTGGCCTCGCGCCATCGACACCGACGTTTTTTGTCCCGGCGAACCGGCGGCGCTCGGCTTTCCCGGCCCGATCTTCCTGTATGTCGGCCGGGTGGCGGTCGAGAAAAGTATCGAGAAGTTCCTCGAACTCGACCTGCCCGGCACCAAGGTTGTGGTCGGCGACGGGCCGCAGCGAATTGAACTGGAACGGCGCTACCCTGAGGTACGGTTTCTCGGCGTGCATGTCGGCGAAGATCTGGTGAAGCTCTATCGCGCCGCCGACGTGTTCGTGTTTCCAAGCCGCACCGATACGCTGGGTCTCGTCTCGATCGAGGCGATGGGCTGCGGCGTGCCTGTCGCAGCCTATCCCGTGACCGGCCCGATCGATGTGATCGGCGAGTCCGGCGCCGGCATCTGCGACGAAGACCTAAGGGCGGCGGCGCTTGCCGCGCTTGATATCCCGAAGGACGTTTGCCGGGCGCGCGCGCTCGAGTTCAACTGGCCGACCAGCGCCGGCGCCTTCGTCAGCGTTGTCGAAGCCGCCAACAAGCCGCTTGCCGAAGCCTGCTGACGCGGGGCTGCCGCTATCAAGTCCTGATGTATCCTCCCGGGGTTTGATATAGTGTCGGGGGCGGGGCAATTCGGAGGGCCTGCGCATGCACCCGGAGATCGACTCCGTACCCGCATTCAAGGATCTGGAAGCGGCCGCCGAGCGGCTGGAGGGGATCGCGGTGAGGACGCCGCTGATCCGGTCGCCTTTGCTCGATACGCTGACAGGCGGGACGATCCTCCTCAAGCCGGAGACGCTGCAGCGCACCGGATCCTTCAAGTTCCGCGGCGCCTATAACGCCATCGCGGGCCTGGACGAGGCAGACCGCAAGCACGGTATCGTCGCCTGCTCCTCGGGAAATCACGCGCAAGGGGTTGCGGCTGCCGCAGCGTTGTTCGGCGTGCCCGCGACGATCGTCATGCCGACGGACGCCCCCAAGCTTAAGCGTGAGCGCACCGAGGCTCACGGCGCCCGGATCGTGCCGTACGACCGGGCGACGGGCGACCGCGACGCGATCGCAGCGGAGGTGCTGGAGGCGACCGGCGGCGTGTTCGTCGCGCCCTATGACAATGCCGGCGTCATCTCGGGGCAGGGCACGACCGGCATCGAGATCGTGCGCCAGGCCGCCGACCTGGGTTTCGAACCCGATATGGTGCTTGTGCCGTGCGGCGGCGGCGGGCTGACAGCGGGGGTTTCGCTCGCAATAAAGAGCCTGTCGCCGAAGACTGCGGTGGTGACCGTCGAGCCGGAACGCTTCGACGATCACGCGCGCTCCTTCCGCTCCGGACACCGCGAGCACAATACGGAGAAGTCGGGATCGGTCTGCGACGCCCTGATGGCCAACGCGCCCGGTACCCTGACATTCGAGGTCAACCGGTCGCGGGTCTCGGGCGGCGTGGCGGTCTCCGATGAAGAAGCGCTTGCCGCCGTCGCCTTCGCCTGGCGTGAACTGAAACTGGTGGTGGAGCCGGGCGGCGCGGTTGCGCTTGCCGCCGTGTTGTCCGGCAAGGTCGAGACGAAAGGCCGGACGATTGCCGTGATCCTGTCCGGGGGCAACACCGATCCGGATCTTTTCGCGCGTGCGCTGAGCGGTCCCGAGACGTCGGCTTAGGCTGTCAAGCCGGCTGCGAGACCGGTGCCGATCAGCTGAACAGGATCATCTTTTGATCGAATGTCAGTCCGGTCAGGTCGGCCGGTGGCTCGCTACGTACTTGCTGCGACGGCTTGGCCGATTCCGCGATAGGCTGGACGACATTGCCGCGCGCCGAGGTGGCCGGCGTGTCCGAAGCCGGCTTCGCCCGGGCCGGTTTGGCTGCGGGTCCGGCATCTTCAGTCTCACCGGCATCGCTGCCGAAGATGATAGTTTCTTCTGAATCCGCGGGTTCGAGGCCGTATCCGGCATCGTTGGGAAGCGGCGCGGGCGCCATGTCGTCTTCGTCGTCGAAAATGACGTCGCCTGTCGCCGGCGCGGCCTTCCTGTCGGGTTCGTCCGGCTCGAACAGGTCCGTATCGTCGTCCCCTGGTGGTTCGTCCTCGTCCAACAGGCCTTCGTGCCAGTTGACATCTTCGACGTCGATAATCTCGATATCCTCGATGAAGCGGCCGAGGGCTGGATCATCCAGAAAGATATCGGGCACGTCGTCCACAGGGTTGGCCTCGACGGGAATCGCCGACAGCGTCTGGATCAAATCGCCGATGCGCGCTTCGAACTGGTGCAGGCCACGGCCCATCGCATCCATGCCCTTCAGCGTTGCCGTTCCGCTCCGGCAGGCAGCCTGGATATCGACGGCATGACGATCGATGACGTCGCAAAGATCGCTGGAAACATTGCGTTCGCGCAGGTTCCAGACGACCTCCTGGATGCGCTCGGCGGATTCATGGGCCTGCAGAACAGCGGATTTTCCGGACTCCGATTCTGTGAGAAGGTCGATTTCGCCTGCGGTGCGCCGGACCGACCCTTCGTTGTCGTAGCGCGGCACCGCGGCGATCTCGATACGGACCCGACCAACGATCTCGGCGAGCTCGGAGAGCTGCGTCATGAGTTCGGCGGGCGGCGCAGCCGTTCGGGCCGGCAGGGCCGGCTGGCGGGCAATCGTTTTCTGCAGCCGGTTCATCGCCGACAGCAAGGTCTTGGTATCGGCGGTGCGGTTGCGGCGCGCGTATTCATCCAGGAACCACCGGCCGCGCGCGGTTTCAGTCACCGCAGCAAGAATTGCCTCGTAGTCCGGATCGAGCGCGCGGGCTATATCCCGTCCGCCGCCCGTTTCGCCAGCCGGTTTGTCCGTCGTATCATCGGGTGGCGTCATAGAGGGCAGCCCGAGTTGTCGTTGATATGGACCGGAATCGCTTCACCTGGAGCCTGTCGCTCTACTATACGACGCTGTTTCTGATACTAGGGCTGCAACTGCCCTACCTGCCGCTGTGGTTGGAGTCCGAGGGACTCTCCGCGACACAGATTAGCGTGATTCTCGCGATTCCGATGGCCGTTCGCATCGGCGCTACGCCGGCTATGACATTTATCGCCGACCGATTGCCGGGGCCGGGCGTCGCAATTCTGCTTTATTCGACCGCCACGGCGGTGCTGTACTTCGGCTATCACCTCTCGAACGGTTTCTGGACGATTGCTATCGTCACGGTGTGCGTTTCGATCTTTCTCAATCCCCTGATGCCGATTACCGAGGCGACCGCCATGCGCGGCGCGCGGCTCTATGCCGTCGACTACGGGCGCATCCGGCTGTGGGGGTCGTTGTCGTTCATCGCCGCCAATATCGTCGGCGGGGCAATCGTCGCGCGCGCCGGCGGGCCGGGCGCCTTAATTGCGCTGAACGGGGCTGCCGTGCTGACGGCGCTTGCCGCCCTGACGCTGCCGCGCCGGGGCAATCGGCTTGACGGAGACGCTGAGCCGAGCGGGACGGCGAGAGCCAGCTTTCCCGAATTGCTCGGCCTGCTGAGGCACCCCGGATTTGCCGGCGTACTGATCGGCTCCGGCCTGATTCAGGCCAGCCACGCCTTCTACTATGCCTTCGGCTCGATCAGCTGGGTGGCGGAGGGGATTTCGCCTTCAACCATCGGATTGCTCTGGGCGGTCGGCGTTCTGGTGGAAGTCGGTCTGTTCGCCGTGTCGGGCCGGGTGCTCGCCCTGATCGGGGTGCGGGGGCTGTTCGCAGTGGGGGTTGCCGCCGCCATCGTCCGCTGGACGCTGATGGTCTGGGTCTGGCCGGCGGCGGCCTATTTCCCGATCCAGGCGCTGCATGCCCTGACGTTCGGGGCAACGCATCTGGCGACCATGAACTATCTGTCGCAATCGGCCCCGGACAGGCACGGCAACGGGGCGCAGGGGCTCTATTTCACGGTCTACGGGGCGATGACCGGCCTGGTGATGCTGGCTGCCGGGCCGCTGTATCGCAGCTACGGCGCGGGCGGCTACGCGGCGATGGCCGTGATGGCGGGGCTCGGCGGGATCGTGCTGCTGGTGTCGCTCAGGCGGCGGTGAGTATTCGGTGTTCCGATCGCGCTTGCGGCTTCCGGGTCCCGGTTCAAGTCCGGGACACGAAGGCGTTTGAAGGGCAACGCCGAGTAGCAAACAGAAGCCTCGTGCCCCGGACTTGATCCGGGGCCCAGTCTGCGGTTGCCGCACGCAATTGGAATTGCGGTCAGGATTGAGGAGTCAACGCGGCTTGAGGCCTGGCTGACGTTGTCCCGGCGCTCGGCTTCGGCCTCGCGCGTTCGGCACTCGAAACGCGGTGCGTTTCGTCGGCGCCTGTTGGCGCCGACCGTGCCTCACCCCCACAGATCCCCGTCGGGGGGATAGACGCTGCTGCCCTCGTAGCGCAGGCCCGGCTGGCGGTCGCGGGCAAGCAGCAGCGGGCCGTCGAGATCGACCCATTCCGCCCCTTGCGCGATCAGCACCGCCGGCGCCATGGCAAGCGAGGTGGCCAGCATGCAGCCAACCATCACCTTCAGGCCCTCGCTGCTGGCCGCCTTCGACATCGCCAGCGCCTCGGTGAAGCCGCCCGCCTTGTCGAGCTTGATGTTGATGGCATCGTAGCGCGCGGACAGGCCGGTGAGGCTGGCGCGGTCGTGGACACTTTCGTCGGCGCAGACGGTGATCGGCCGTTCGATGTCGGCGAGCACTTCGTCGGCGTCGGCCGGCAGCGGCTGCTCCACCAGTTCGACACCGGCCCTGGCGCAGGCGGCCAGCAGTGGCTCGATGTTGGCCGTCGACCAGCCCTCGTTGGCATCGACGATCAGGCGGGCGTTGGGGGCGCCCTCGCGAACCGCCGCGATCCGCTCGGCGTCGCCGTCGCCGCCGAGCTTTACCTTCAGGAGCTCGCGATGGGCGGCCTTGCGGGCGGCCTCCAGCATCGACTCCGGTGTGCCGAGGCTCAGCGTATAGGCGGTCACAAGCGGTTTCGGATCGTCTATCCCCGCAAGAGACGCGACGCTTTTGCCTTTTTCCCGGGCTTCGAGGTCCCACAAGGCGCAGTCGAGCGCGTTGCGGGCAGCGCCTGCGGGCATGAGCGTGGCGAGCTCCCCGCGGGTAAGACCGTGCGAGACCCTGTCCGCGAGCTTGGCGATATCGTCGCGGATGCCCTCGACGGTCTCTCCGTAGCGGGCGTAGGGGACGCATTCGCCACGGCCGCGATGGGCGCCGGTGTGGATTTCCGCCACCACGACGACCGCCTCGGTCTTGGTGCCGCGCGAGATCGTGAAACCGCCGGCGATCGGCCAGGATTCGATCGTGACGGTGAGATCACCTTTCATCGACAGGTCGCCTTCGTTTGCCCTTGTTTGCGGCAATCTGCCCTCATTGGGCGGGAAATTCCTTGATCAGGCGTTCGACGACACCCTCGACACCGAACCGTACCGGATCGGTGGCGGGCACGCCGTATTCGATCGCCGTTTCCTTGCAGAAGGCCTTGGCCTCGGCTTCGTCTAGCTTTGCGGTATTCACGGCTATGCCGACACAGCGGATGTCCGGATTGGTCAGTTTACCCGACGAGATCGTCGCGTCGATCACCTCGCGAATGGTCGGGATCGGGTGCTGGACATTGCGCATGTTGGTGCGGGTGGGCTCATGGCAGACGACGAAGGCATCGGGCTGGGAGCCATGCAACAGTCCGAGAGAAACGCCTGCGAAAGAGGGGTGGAACAGCGAGCCCTGGCCCTCGACCACGTCCCAGTGACCGGGATCGGCCGCCGGCGAAATCCATTCCGCCGCGCCGGAGATGAAATCGGCAACCACCGCGTCAACCGATACGCCGCGGCCGGAAATGAAGATGCCGGTCTGGCCGGTTGCGCGGAAATCGGCGTCGAGATCGCGTTCGCGCATGCCCTTTTCGAGCGCCAGAGCGGTGTATTTCTTACCGACCGAGCAGTCGGTTCCCACCGTCAGAAGCCGCAAACCGGGGCGCTTCGTGCCCTTGCCGGTCGCAAATCGCTCGGTGGAATGGCGCACGTCGAAAAGCTGGCGGCCGTTGCGGGTCGCGGCCACGGCGATTGCCTCGATCGCGCCAAGGCGCATGTGCAGGCCGCTGGCGACATCCATGCCGGCGTCGAGTGCGGCGACGATCGTCTCGACCCAGTGCTCCGGCAGAACGCCGCCGGCGTTGACGACTCCGATGATCATCGTGCGGGCGCCGGCCGCCTTGGCCGCCGCGATATCCATTTCGGGCAGTTTCGCGTCGGCGGCGCAGCCGGGCAGGCGTAACTGGCCGATACACCAGTCGCGGCGCCAGTCGACGATGCCGTAGGCGGTCTTGGCCGCCAGGTCATCGTGCACATCGCCGAGGAACAGGAGGTAGGGATGGGCGATTTCCATGCTATTTAGATCCCGAAGAGTGAAGAATCGCGTCGGTGGGTTGCTGCCGACGATAGTGAACAGCAATATGCGCCCTATTATCGGAGGCTGGCGGGTAGTGGCAAGCACTGCCGGCATCGAAGGGCGCATACTTGAAGCCGTTGCGCAGGGCTGATGCGCAAGGTTGATGTGTAACGGGGCAACATGGACCAGCGACCGGCACTAAGCGTTACCGGATCCGGCGACTCGCTCGTCCTGTCGGCGTCAGGCAACTGGACGGTTCTGGAGGCTGAACGGCTCGACAACGAGATCGGCCAGGTCCTGAAGGTGCCCGGAGGCGTACGTCGGGTCGACATCGACCTGTCGGGGATCGACCGGTTCGATACCGCGGGCGCCTGGCTGATCCATCGCACGGCGCGCGAGCTGATCAAGGGCGGCGCCGAGGTAGCCTACACAGGCATCGGGCCGTCACGGGAAATTCTGCTCGGCGAGGTCGAGAAGTCCGATCACGAGCCGGCACCTCCGCGCAAGTCTCCGCCGATCGTCCTGCAAATGGTCGAGGATACAGGCAATGTCGTCATCGAATCCGGCCGCGATCTTGCCAAACTCACGGAACTGCTCGGCAATTCGCTGATCATCATGGTCAGCTTCGTGTTCAAGCCGTGGAAGTTCCGGCTGACCTCGATCACGTTCCATCTGGAATACATGGCACTGAGAGCGGTGCCGATCATCGCGCTGATTTCTTTCCTGATCGGCGGCATCATCCTGCAGCAGGGCGCCTACCAGCTTCGCTATTTCGGCGCGGAGATCCTGTCGATCGACCTGGCTGGGATCCTGGTGCTTCGCGAAATCGGCCTGATCCTGACCGCGATCATGGTTGCCGGCCGGTCGGGCAGCGCGATTACCGCGGAAATCGGCTCCATGAAGATGCGCGAGGAGATCGATGCCCTGCAGACCCTGGCGCTCGATCCGGTCGAGGTGCTGATCGTGCCGCGCATGATCGCGCTGATCATCGCCATGCCGCTGCTCACGTTCGTTGCCGATATGGCGGCCTTGACGGGGGCGGGACTGGTGGCGTGGATCTATATCGACATGCCGCCGGCGAGTTACATTCCTTATCTGCGCAATGCGGTGGAAGTAAACACGTTCCTGGTCGGCCTCATCAAGGCACCGTTCATGGCGCTGGTGATCGGGATGATTGCCTGCCTGGAAGGCCTGCAGGTCCAGGGCAGCGCCGAATCGCTGGGCCGGCAGACAACCGCGTCGGTCGTGAAGGCGATCTTCATGGTCATCGTGCTCGACGGGCTGTTCGCGATGTTTTTCGCGGCGATCGATTACTGATGGCGGAGATCGGACAGATGCAACCGCCTGCTGCCAAGGGCGCGGGGGACAGCGCCGGGGAAAACCGGGAGGCCATCGTCCGGGCGCGTGGCATCAAGGTCGGGTTCGGCGCAACCAACATCATCGACGGGCTCGATCTCGACGTCTATCGCGGCGAGGTACTGGGCGTCGTCGGCGGGTCGGGTACCGGCAAGTCGGTGCTGTTGCGCACCCTGGTCGGCTTGCTGCCGCGACGCGGCGGCACGATCGAGATGTTCGGCGTCGATGTCGACAGCGCGAATACCGAGGAACGCCGGGCGGTCGAGCGGCGCTGGGGCATCCTGTTCCAGCAAGGCGCGCTGTTTTCCTCGCTGACGGTAAAGCAGAACATCCAGGTGCCGATGCGAGAGCACCTGCAGATGCCTCAGGCGCTGATGGATGAGCTCGCCGAACTGAAAATCGCCATGGTGGGATTGAACCCGGACGCGGCCGACAAATTCCCTTCCGAATTGTCGGGCGGCATGATCAAGCGCGCCTCGCTTGCCCGCGCGCTGGCGCTCGATCCCGATCTGGTGTTCCTGGACGAGCCCACATCCGGCCTGGATCCGATCGGGGCGGCGGATTTCGACGACCTGATTTCAAAAATGCGCGAGACTTTAGGTCTGACGGTTTTCATGGTAACCCACGATCTCGACAGCCTGTTTTCGATCTGTGATCGGGTGGCAGCTCTCGGCAACAAGAAAATCCTGGTTGCCGGGGATTTGAAGACTGTGATCGAGAACCCGGATCCCTGGATCCAGGAATATTTCCGCGGCAAGCGGGCCAGAGGTATGGCAGCCCGGATCAGTCGGAGTTAGCGGCGGGTATGGAAATTCGTTCCAGTCCCCTAATCGTTGGATTTTTCACGCTCGCGGCCATATTCGGCGCGTTCGGGTTCCTCTATTGGATCGGCGCCTATGGCGACACGGCGGGCCGGGTGCAGTACCGCGTCGTGTTCTCCGACGAGGTGACCGGCCTGACCAAGGGCAGCTCCGTCCTCTTCAACGGCATCAAGGCCGGCGACGTCGTCAGCCTGTCGGTGGCGAAGGACGATCCCGCGCAGGTCGTGGCCCTGATCCAGGTCGATCCGAATTACCCGGTCAACGTGGATACGACGGCGCAGCTGCAGTTTACCGGCATTACCGGGGTCGGCTTCGTCCAGCTGAAGACTGCCAAGGCCGATTCCAAGCCGCTGAAGGAAGCCTGGGGAGATTCCGCCGAGCCGCCGATCATCTATGCGGAGAAATCCACCTTCCAGGACCTGCTGGAGGGCGCGAAGTCGCTGCTGACCAAGGTCGACTCGGTCGCCGGGCGGATCGACCAGCTCGTTGCGAACAATGAGACGGCGGTCACCAACACGATCAGCAACATCGAGAAAGTCTCCGGTGCGCTTGCGGATAATTCCGACAAGATCGCGAGCTTCATCACGGACGCAAGTGCTGCGGCGAAGAGTTTCTCCGAGGTCAGCGGCCGTATCGAGGTGCTGGCCGGCAACCTGAATACGATTGTCGAGGCGATCAACCCGGACGAAGTCCGCGCCATCGTCGGCGACATACGCACATTCGCCGACGCACTGGCCGCCAATTCAGACAAGGTGACGGTGCTGGCGGAAAATGCTGGCCAGGCGGCCGAGCGGATCAACAGTCTGGCCGGGAAGCTGGAAGGTATCGCGACCGACGTGAAGAAGGTGGTGTCCGCCGTCGATCCGGCCGCGATTGCGAAGACGATCGAGAATTTCGACAAGTTCACGACGACGATCGCCAGCAAGGACAAGGAAATCTCGCAATTCATCGACGATGCCACCGCGACCGCGGCGGAACTCCGCAAGGCGTCCCAGCGCATCGATGGCTTGCTGGCGAAAGTCGACGGTATGGTCGGGTCGCCGGAAGGCGAGAGCATGATGACCAACATCAACGCGGCGGCGAAGTCGTTCCGGTCGCTGGCCGACAACCTCAATTCCCGGCTCGACACGATCACCGCCGATGTCGAGCGGTATGGTGTCGCCGGGCTGAAGGACTTCCAGGCGTTCATGCAGGAGGGGCGGCGGACGCTGTCGAACCTCGACCGGACGCTGTCCAATCTGGAGCAAAATCCGGCCGGTTTCCTGTCTGGACGATCGTCGGTGCCTGAATACAATCCGGGCAGGCGCTTCTAGACCTGTGTAAATGTGTTGACCCGGCCGTGTAGCCGGTGCGGTAACGAGGGTAGGGGGAATTCGTGGGAAGAGCGTGGCGACATGGTGTCGTGCTTGCGTTGGCCGCGCTTGCGGGCGGCTGTTCGCTGGCGGCCAAGCCGGCGCCTGCGACCTTCGACCTGCAGGCCCCGACCAGCTTTCCCTCGAATATCGGCGCTTCGTCGGCGCAATTCGCCATTACGGAACCCACTGTGGTCGGTGCGCTCGACAGCGAGCGGATCGTCGTGCGGCCGGCGCCGACCGAAATCACCTATCTGGCCAAGGTCCAGTGGAGCGACCGGGCGCCGAAGCTCATCCAGGCGCGGCTGATCGATTCCTTCCAGAATTCCGGACGGGTACGCTCGGTCGGGATGCCGGGCAGCGTCGTCGTCAGCGATCTCGGCCTGGTCACGGACCTGCGCGACTTCCACATCGACGCCGAAAGCGGGACGGCGGTGGTCGCCATGAACGTCCAGATCGTCGGCGAAAAGTCGGGCCGAGTCGTCGCCTCGAAGACCTTCGAGGCGCGCGTGCCGGTGGCCGGCGACAAGGCGGATGCCATGGTCGCGGCGATCAACCAGGCCTTCGAGACCGTAGCCACCGACATCGTCGTCTGGACGCTTGCGCGCATCTGACGCGGCTTCCCCTTCCGCAATGTATTCGATCGGTCTCACGGACAGGCATTGCCCGTGGTATCTTTCGGCGAATCGACGATGAGTTGCGAGGGGTGCCGAGATGGATCTGGATCCTGTCCTGATTGCGCGGTTTCAATTCGCGTTCACGGTAGCCTTCCACATCATCTTCCCCAGCTTCACGATCGGCCTGTCGGCCTGGATCGCCGCGCTTCTGGTCGTGTGGAAGCGCACCGGCAACCAACGTTATCGCGAGCTCGCGCAGTTCTGGACCAAGGTCTTCGCGGTTTCATTTGCGATGGGCGTCGTCTCGGGGCTGGTGCTGTCCTACCAGTTCGGCACGAACTGGAGCCGATTCTCCGATGTCGTCGGCAATGTCGTGGCGCCGCTGATCGGCTACGAGGTGCTGACCGCCTTCTTCCTGGAGGCGACGTTCCTGGGCATCATGCTGTTCGGCTGGAACCGCGTGCCGTCGTGGCTGCATGTGCTGTCGGCGATCCTGGTGGCGTTCGGGACGATGACCTCGGCGTTCTGGATCCTGTCGGCCAACAGCTGGATGCAGTTTCCCGTCGGCCATGTGGTGCGCGACGGCATCGCCTATCCCGACGACTGGCTGAAGATCGTGTTCTCGCCGACATTCCCGTTGCGTCTGGCGCATATGCTGACAGCGGCCTACCTGACGACCTCGTTCGTGGTGCTGGCGATCGGCGCGCGCTACCTGCTGGCCGGCAAGCACGAGGCCTATGCCCGGATCATGCTGAAGATGGGGCTCGGCATGGCGATCGTGCTGGCGCCGCTGCAGGCGTTCATCGGCGACCAGAGCGGCCTGGTGGTGCGCGAGTACCAGCCCGTCAAGCTGGCGGCCATCGAGGCACACTGGGAGGCCGAGGCGAAGGGACCCGTTCCGCTGGTCCTGTTCGCCTGGCCGAACGAGGCCGAGGAGCGCAACGACTACCAGATCGCGATCCCCTACCTCGGCAGCCTGATCATCACCCATTCGCTGACTGGCTCCTATCCGGGCCTGAAAGCGTTCCCGCCCGAGGACAGGCCGCCGCTGTGGGGGCCGTTCTTCGGCTTCCGGATCATGGTCGGCATCGGTTTCCTGATGATCTTCGTCGCCTGGGCGGGCGGATACTTATGGTGGCGTGGACATCTGGAGACGAACCGGGCGTTTCTCAGGGTCGCCTCGTGGATGTGGCCGATGGGGTTCATTGCCGTTTTGTCGGGCTGGATCGTCACCGAGGTCGGGCGCCAGCCGTGGCTTGCGACCGGGATCCTGCGGACCGCCGATGCCGCCTCGCCGGTGCCTGCCAGCGTGGTGCTGACCAGTCTCATCCTGTTCATCGTCGTCTACGGCATCGTGTTCTCGTTCGGCATCTACTACATGAACCGGCTGCTGGTGCGCGGGCCGGTTCCGCATGCCGGCGATGAGGGCGAGCCCAGCGGTCCCGATCATCCGGCGCCCGGCCGGCCGCTTGCCGCCGTCGGGCCCAGCGGACGTGAAGCCTATCGCGGCGGGGGGAGCTAGAGCCCGATGGACATGACCTTCGATTTCTACCTTCCCGTCGTCTGGGCCGGTCTCATCGCCACAGCGGTCGCCATGTACGTCGTGCTCGACGGGTTTGATCTCGGCATCGGCATCCTGTTCCCCTTCGCCAGGAAAGAAGCCGACCGCGACCAGATGATGAACTCGGTGGCGCCCTTCTGGGACGGCAACGAGACCTGGCTGATCCTGGGCGGTGGCGGTTTGTGGGTGGCCTTCCCCAGGGCCTATGCGATCATCATGCCGGCGCTCTATCTGCCCGTGATCGTGATGCTGCTGTCGTTGATCTTCCGGGGTGTGTCGTTCGAATTCCGATGGGTGGCCAAGCCCAAGCACGGGCACTGGGATTTCGCCTTCGCCGCCGGATCGACGGTCGCCGCCTTCTGCCAGGGGCTGATCCTCGGCGGCCTGATCCAGGGGATCGCCGTCGAGAACGGGGCGTTCGCCGGCGGCACCTGGGACTGGCTGACGCCGTTCTCGCTGATGTGCGGGGCAGGGCTCGTCTGCGGCTATGGCCTGCTCGGGGCGACATGGCTGATCATGCGCACCGAGGGCGAGGTCGCCGAGCGCGGCCGGCGCCAGGCGCGTACCATCCTGCTGGTCGTTCTGGCCTTCATCGCGGTCGTCAGCCTGTGGACGCCGTTTAACTTCGAGCGCGTGGCGACACGCTGGTTCACCGCGCCGAACATCTACTATCTGTGGCCGGTGCCGCTGGTAACAGTGGGACTGGCGTTCGTGCTGTGGCGTTCGCTCGATCGCGGCGGCACGGTGGCGCCGTTCTTCGCGACCATCGGCCTGTTCCTGCTGTCCTACATGGGGCTTGCCATCTCCACCTTCCCGCTGATGGTGCCGCCGAACGTCACCGTGTGGCAGGCGGCAGCGGTACCGGCGAGCCAGATTTTCACGCTGATCGGCGTGGTCTTCATGCTGCCGATCATCCTCGGCTACACGGCCTTCGTTTACTGGACGTTCCGGGGGAAGGTGAAGCCGGGCGAGGGGTACCACTGACGCGCTCGCGCCATCTGGGAGGGAACCGGTGCGCTTTTCGGGAAAATCGGTTCTGGTAACGGGCGGCGGCACGGGGATCGGTGCCGCGGTCGCGCGCCGCATGGCGTCCGAAGGCGCTCGGGTGGCCTTGATGGGGCGCCGGCGCGAGCCGCTCGAGACGATAGCCGAGGAGATCGGTGGTCTCGCCGTCACGGGCGACGCCGCCGATAGCGGCAGCGTTCGTCGCGCAATCGCGAAAATCCACTCGGAATTCGGCACGATCGACATCCTGATCGCCAATGCGGGCGGTCACGGCATCGGTCCGACAATTTCGATGACCGACGAGACCTGGGCGGATGCAGGCAGAGCCAATCTCGACACCGCCTTCGTCTGCGCCCGCGAGTGCCTTCCCGATCTGATCGAGCGGCGGGGCAATATCGTCATCGTTTCCTCGATCGCGGGCCTGTTCGCCGCGCCGGACGCGGCGGGCTATGTCACGATGAAGCACGCCCTGATCGGATTGGGAAAATCGCTGGCCCGGGACTACGGCCGCAAGGGCGTCCGCACGAACACGGTGTGTCCGGGCTGGGTGGCGACCGCGATGGCGGACGAGGAAATGCGGATGCTGGTCGATGAGCGCGGACTGGCGTGCGTTGACGACGCCTATGCGCTCGTCACCAAAGACGTTCCGCTCGGGCGCGCCGCGACGCCGGACGAAGTCGCCAATGTCATCTGCTTCATCGCCTCCGACGAGGCCGCGATGATGAACGGATCGATCGTCACGGTGGACGGCGGTTCGACCGTCGTGGACCTGCCGACCCTCGCCTTCGCCGAGTAAGGACGTCAGGCGGCCCGCTTGGGCGCTGCCAGTTCCATCAGCGCCTGGCCGATCGCGACGAAATCCGGCTTGCGCGCCGAGGTGCGCCGCCAGGCCAGCCCGATCTCGCGGCTCGGTTCGGGATCGCGGAACCGCAGCATCGCGGTCCGCTCGTCGTGCACTTCCGCATCGATTGCCATTTCCGGCAGCAGCGTCGCGCCGAAGCCGTTGGCGACCATCTGGACGATCGTCGTCAGGCTGGTCGCGCCGAGTTCGCCAAGCGTATCGCGGTCGGCCGTCCGGCACAGGCTCAGTGCCTGGTCGCGCAGGCAATGGCCTTCCGAAAGCAGCAACAGCCGGTGCCGGTCGAGGCTCGAAAGGTCGACGCGCTTGCGCTCGTCGAGCGCCTCGTCGGCCTGGGTAACGAGCAGGAAGCGATCGTCGAACAAATGGAGCGTCTCGATGTCCGGCGCCTCGAGGGGCAGCGACAGCAGCACGAGATCGAGCACGCCGCGCGACAGATCGTCGACGAGGTCGGCGGTCTGGGCCTCACGCAGCTCAAGCGCGATGTCGGGGAAGCGCGCCCGAATCAGCGGCAGCGCGCGGGGCAGCAGATAGGGCGCGATGGTCGGGATGACACCAAACCTCAAGGAGCCGGACAAGGGCCGGTCGGCCTGGCGGGCAAAATCGACCAGATCGTCGGTGGCCCGCAGGATCGACCGGGCCCGCCTGACGATTTCCGTGCCTGCGGTGGTCAGCGCGAACGTGCCACGGCCCCGCTCGAGCAGGGTGATGCCAAGTTCGCCTTCCAGTTCCTTGATCTGCATGGACAGGGCAGGCTGGCTGATGCGGCAGGATGACGCGGCGCGGGCGAAGTTCCGCTCGCGAGCCAATGCGTCCAGATACTTAAACTGCTTCAGCGACGGCATATAAGTTCAGCTTATAAAATATGATGAAATTCTAATTTGCGCTGATTGACCCGTCGCGTCAATATCATCTTAGAATGCTTCAAATTCGAGAAAGGCTTTCAGGGCCGGGAAGCCAAAGCCGGGCGCGCGGCGTCGCTCGGACGTCCCACGCACACGAAGGCACCCGGTATCGATCGGAAACCGCGCATTTGACCGGAAACCCCGGATTTGATCAGAAACAACGCCACGGAATTGTAATCGTTCCATAGGGAACACCTTGAAAAGAATCGCAGAACACGAACGGAGAGTGACATGGACGCGAAGCTGAAAGACGTGAACGACAGTTCGGCGAAATGTCCGGTGATGAACGGCGCCATGACGGCGATGGGCACATCGAACATGGAATGGTGGCCGAATGCCCTCAACCTGGAAATCCTTCATCAGCAGGATTCCAAGACCAATCCGATGGGCAAGGACTTCAGCTATCGCGAGGAGCTGAAGAAGCTCGACGTCGCCGCGCTCAAGAAAGACCTCACCGCTCTGATGACCGAGAGCCAGGACTGGTGGCCGGCCGACTGGGGCCACTACGGCGGCCTGATGATCCGCATGGCCTGGCATTCGGCGGGCACCTACCGCCTGGCCGACGGCCGCGGTGGCGGCGGAACCGGCAACCAGCGCTTCGCCCCGCTGAACTCCTGGCCGGACAACGTCAGCCTCGACAAGGCCCGCCGCCTGTTGTGGCCGATCAAGAAGAAGTACGGCAACAAGATCTCCTGGGCCGACCTGATGATCCTGGCCGGCAACATCGCCTATGAATCGATGGGCCTGAAGACCTTCGGCTTCGCCTTCGGCCGCGAAGACATCTGGCATCCCGAGCTGGACACCTACTGGGGCGCGGAAAAGGAATGGCTGGCGCCGAGCGACAACCGCTATGAGAATGTCGACGACGCGTCGACGATGGAAAATCCGCTGGCTGCCGTGCAAATGGGTCTGATCTACGTCAACCCGGAAGGCGTGAACGGCACCCCGGATCCGCTGAAGACTGCCGCGCAGGTTCGCGAGACGTTCGCCCGCATGGCGATGAACGACGAGGAAACCGTCGCGCTGACCGTCGGTGGTCACACCGTCGGCAAGACCCACGGCAACGGTAGCGCCGAGGCGCTCGGCCCGGAGCCGGAGGCAGCAGGCCCCGAGATGCAGGGGATGGGTTGGGCCAACCCGAATATGGGGGGCAAGGCCGCCAACGCCGTCACCTCGGGCCTTGAGGGTGCCTGGACTGCGCATCCGACGACGTTCGACATGGGCTTTTTCGAGATGCTCTTTGGTCACGAGTGGGAGCTGAGGAAGAGCCCAGCAGGCGCCCAGCAGTGGGAGCCGGTCGACATCAAGGAAGAAGACAAGCCGGTCGATGCCAGCGATCCGTCGGTCCGTCACAACCCGATGATGACGGACGCCGACATGGCGATGAAGATGGACCCGGCGTATCGCGCCATCTGCGAAAAGTTCATGGCCGATCCGGAGTACTTCAAGGACACGTTTGCCCGCGCCTGGTTCAAGCTGACCCACCGCGACATGGGCCCGAAGACGCGCTACCTCGGTCCGGACGCGCCGCAGGAAGACCTGATCTGGCAGGATCCGGTCCCGGCCGGCTCCACGGGTTACGACGTGGGTGCCGTCAAGGCCAAGATCGCGGCGAGCGGCCTGAGCATCAGCGAATTGGTGTCCACCGCCTGGGACAGCGCCCGCACCTACCGCGGCTCCGACATGCGCGGCGGTGCCAACGGCGCGCGCATCCGTCTGGCCCCGCAGCGGGACTGGGATGGCAACGAGCCGGAGCGTCTGGCCAGGGTGCTGG
>CAJQNW010000308.1 GCA_905479765.1 uncultured Tepidamorphus sp.
CCACATCGGGCCATTGAGGGCGGCGCTTGCAGGCGCCTTGCGTCACTCTCCGCGTCGGCGCCGTGGCAACTGCCGTCCTGGGCCCCGGATCAGGTCCGGGACACGAGGCTTCGGTGTAGCGCACGGCCGTCGCCGGACAACGGACCGCGTGCCCCGGACTTGATCCGGGGCCCAGAGAGCGGTCGCGGTAACTTCCCTGCGCGTCGTCCGGTTTGCGGACGCCGGCCTCGCCTTCCAGCAGCAGCGGCCGGTTCAGCGAAAGCGCGAGCTGCAGCGCCGTCGCCAGCGTGTCGTCGGCAACGTAGTGGACCGTGGCGAGCCGGTCTTTCAGGTCAGCGACTGTGTTCATGGAAAGTCAGATAGGTTCCGGTCATGCCGTCTTCCATTTGCGCGCCCCGCGATCGCCTTGCCTGCTGCTCTGGGTCCCGGATCAAGTCCGGGACACGAGGTCTGTGTGTGGCGCGGGCCTTCAGCCATTTACCCGGCCGCGTGCCCCGGACTTGATCCGGGGCCCATTGGACGGTCGCGACACAAACCCTCCACATCGGTTTTGGGGCGACCGGAGGCCGGCTGCGAGACCCGGCCTCCGGTGCCCTCCCCGGACTTGGGACCGGTCTTCAGCCGTTCAGCCCAAGCTTTTCAGCAGTCTTCCAGACGCGCCAGTGATCGTGCGGCATCTGGGTGTGCGTCAGTCCCTTATGGGCGAACGCATCGTTGACCGCGTTGGAGAATGCCGACACCCCGCCGACGTTCGGGCTTTCGCCCACGCCCTTGGCGCCGATGGGGTGATGCGGCGAAGGGGTCACCGTGTAGTCGGTTTCCCAGGCCGGCGTCTCCACGGCGGTCGGCAGGTAGAAGTCGAGCAGGGTCGCCCCCTTCACGTTGCCGATCTCGTCGTAGGCGATCTCCTGGCCCATCGCGATCGCCAGCGCCTCTGTGAGGCCGCCGTGCACCTGGCCCTCGATGATCATCGGGTTGATGCGGGTGCCGCAATCGTCCAGCGCGTAGAAGCGGCGGACGTCCGTGACCCCGGTGTCGACGTCGATATCGAGGACGCACAGATAGGCCCCGAACGGATAGGTCATGTTCGGCGGATCGTAGTAGCTGACCGCTTCGAGGCCCGGTTCGAGACCCGGGATCGCCTGGTTGTAGGAGGCGAATGCCAGCTCGGCCATCGTCTTGTGGCTTTCGGGGTTGCCCTTCACCTGGAACCGGTCGACGTCCCATTCCAGATCATCCTCGTGCACTTCCAGCAGATAGGCCGCGATCATCTGCGCCTTGGCGCGGATCTTCCGGCCGGCCATCGCGGTCGCAGCACCCGCGACCGGCGTCGAGCGCGAGCCGTAGGTGCCAAGGCCGTAGGGCGCGGTGTCGGTGTCGCCTTCCTCGATGGTGATCATGTCGGCTGGAATGCCGATCTCGCTCGCCAGGATCTGGGCAAACGTCGTGGCGTGTCCCTGGCCCTGGCTGATCGTGCCGAGCCGTGCGATGGCGCTTCCGGTCGGATGGATGCGGATCTCGCAGGAGTCGAACATGCCGAGGCCCAGGATGTCGCAGTTCTTGACCGGTCCGGCCCCGACGATTTCGGTAAAGAAGGCGACGCCGATCCCCATCAGCTTGCGGGTCTCGCCGCGATCGAAGGCTTCGCGGTTGGCTTTCTGTTCGGCGCGCAGGCCGGTGTAGTCGACGGTCTTCATCGCCTTGTCGAGCGCGGTCTCGTAGTCGCCGGAATCGTATTCCCAGCCGAGCACCGAGGTGTAGGGGAACTGCTCCTTCTTGATGAAGTTCTTCAGCCGCAGGTCGGCCGGGTCCATGTCCAGCTTGCGCGCCAGAACATCGACCATCCGCTCGATGAAGTAGGAGGCTTCCGTCACCCTAAACGAGCAGCGGTAGGCGACGCCGCCCGGTGCCTTGTTGGTGTAGACGCCGTCGACCGTCACATGCGCTGCCGGGATGTCGTAGGAGCCCGTGCAGATGTTGAAGAACCCGGCCGGGAACTTGGTCGGGTCGGCGCAGGCGTCGAACGCGCCGTGATCGGCCAGCACATGGCAGTCGAGCCCGGTGATCTTGCCGTCACTGGTGGCCGAGATCCGGCCCTTCATGTGGTAGTCGCGGGCAAACGCCGTCGAGGTCAGGTTTTCGATGCGGTCCTCGATCCACTTTATCGGCACGCCGGTGACGATCGAGGCGACGGCCGAGCAGATATAGCCCGGATAGACGCCGACCTTGTTGCCGAACCCGCCGCCGATATCCGGCGAGATGATGCGGATGTTGTGTTCGGGGATATTGGTGATCAGCGAGGCGACGGTACGCACCGCGTGCGGCGCCTGGAACGTGCCCCAGATCGTCAGCTTGCCGTTGATCTTGTCCATCGAGGCGACGCAGCCGCAGGTCTCGAGCGGGCAGGGGTGGACGCGCTGGTAGGAGATCATTTCCTCGGCGACGACTTCCGCCTCCGAGATCGCCTTGTGGGCGGCGTCCTTGTCGCCGACTTCCCAGGTGAAGATGTGGTTGACGTGTTTCCTGGGCCCGTGGGCACCTTCCATCTTGTCCTTGATGTCCTCGCGCAGCACCGGCGCGTCGGCGTCCATCGCCTTGAAGGGATCGTTGATGGCGGGCAACTGCTCGTAGTCGACCTCGACGAGATCGACGGCGTCGGCGGCCACGTAGCGGTTTTCGGCCACCACGAAGGCCACTTCCTGGCCCTGGAACAGAACTTTTTCATCGGCCAGCACCGCCTGCACGTCGCCGGCAAGGGTCGGCATGTAGTGCAGGTTGAGGGGCTTCAGGTCTTCCGCCGTCAGGACGGCGACGACGCCGGGTACGGCAAGGGCGGCTGCCTTGTCGATCGACTTGATCCGGGCGTGGCCGTAAGGCGAACGCACGAAATCGCCGAACAGCATGCCTGGCAGCTTGATGTCGTCGACATAGTTGCCTTTCCCTTGAGTGAAGCGCGCGTCCTCGACGCGCTTGCGCTTGGAGCCGAGGCCCTGGAGCTTTTCGGCGCGTTCGACGGCTGTCGGGGTCTGGTCGTTCATTCCGCGGCCTCCTTCATGCTCGCAAGCTGCTCGGCCGCCGCGGTGATCGATTTGACGATGTTCTGGTACCCGGTGCAGCGGCACAGGTTTCCGGAAATGCCCATCCGGATCTCGGCTTCTGTCGGGTTCGGATTCTCCTGCAGCAGGCGGTGGGCCCTTGTGATCATGCCCGGTGTGCAGAAGCCGCATTGCAGGCCGTGGTGCTCGCGGAAGGCCTCCTGCAGCGCATGCAGGGTGCCATCCGGATTGGCGATGCCCTCGATCGTCGTTACTTCGGCGCCGTTCGCCTGGGCGACGAACACGGTGCAGGACTTCACCGACTTGCCGTCCAGGTCCACCGTGCAGGCCCCGCAATGGCTGGTGTCGCACCCGATGTGCGGGCCGGTCAGGTTCAAGTCCTCACGCAGGAAATGGATGAGGAGCGTTCGCGGTTCGGCAAGCCCTTCCACCGGCTTCCCGTTCACCGTCATCTTGACGTGCATCTTGCTCATGTTCGGTCTCTCGAATTCGGGTTCAGCTGGCGCGGGAGGCGGCGCGGGCGATGCCGCGGCGCACCATCTGGCCGGCGACCTTGATGCGGAAATCCACCGGCCCGCGGCCGTCCTCGGCCGGCTCGGCGATGGCTTCGGCGGCGGCGACCGCGGCATTCACCGCGTCGGCCCCGAGATCCGTCCCGGCGAGGGCGGCCCCAGCTGCTTCAGCAAACAACGGCGTGTCGCCCACATTGGTCAGCGCGATCGACGCGCTGGCGCATTTTCCCCCCGACATCGTCAGGAGCACGGCAGCCGCGGCCGTGGCATAGTCGCCGATTTTGCGCTTCTGCTTTTCATAGGCCCAGCCGTGTCCGGCCGGCGGCGTGGCGATGCGGATCGCGGTGAGTACCTCGCCGTCCTGAAGCGCGGTGAAATAGGCCGCCTCGTAGAAATCGCGCGCGGCGACCTCCCGTGATCCGCTCTTGCCGGCGATCACGTAGGCCGCATCCAGCGCCTGCATCAGCGCCGGCAGATCGTTGCCCGGATCGCCGTTGGCGACATTGCCGCCGATGGTGCCGAGATTGCGGATCTGCGGGTCGGCGATCTGCAGGGCGGTCTCGCGCAGGATCGGGCAGACATCGGCCAGCAGACCGGACGCGATCATCTCGGCCTGCGTGGTCATTGCACCGATGGTGATCGTCCCGCCGTTCTCGTCGATGCCTCTGAGTTCGTCGATGTGACGCAGGTCGATCAGCGTCTCCGGCGTCGCCATCCTGAGTTTCATCATCGGGATCAGGCTGTGGCCGCCGGCCAGCACGCGTCCGTCCTCGCCGGCGTCGGCCAACAGCGTCACCGCTTCGGCCACCGTCGAGGGACGATGGTAATCGAAGGCTCCAGGTATCATCAGTGTCTCCTCCTCATGCGGCTTCTTGTCTGACCGCACATTGGTGGAAACGATGATCCGGCGGGCCTTGCCGTTGCGAGATCAAACTACTGGCGCGCGCCTGCATTTCACGAAATGCGGATTGTTTGCACGAGTTGCGTGAAGGCGACGCATGGACGACCAACGGGCGACGGATAGTCGACGTATGGACGACGGTCATGCGACGGATGGGCTACGCTAGCCCGAGCGCCTTTTGCACCTCGGGAATGCGCGAGCGCGAGACCGGCACCTTGATCTCCTTGTCGCCCGTCAGCAAGCAGAAGGCCTTGTCTCCGTCCCGCTTGAATCCGGCAACATGGCGCAGATTCACAAGATAACTGCGGTGGGTCCTGATGAAAGGCGCCGTTTCGATCGCTTTTTCAACCCGCGAGATCGACCAGGGGCAGAAGAACTCCACCGATCCGTTCATCACCCGGGTGTAGTGGCCGTCGGCGCGGATCGCCGAAATCTGCTCGGTCGCCAGGAACCGGATCGTATTGTCCCGTTCATACGGAATCCGCCCCGAAACGGCCGGATCCGGCTTCCTTTCGTTCGGTCCGCCGGCGACATAGGCCTTTGAAAACGCCGAATCCGGTTTCCGCACCGCCCCGGCTGGCATCGTGCCCTGAGGCGGCGAGGGAGGCACGCCGATCGGCGGAAAAGGGGCCGCCCCGGCGGCCTGCATCCCGAACGGCGCCCGGCCTTCCACCGGAATGGCCATCAGCAG
>CAJQNW010000309.1 GCA_905479765.1 uncultured Tepidamorphus sp.
ATGATCAGCAATTTTGCCGTCGCCGGGTTGGTCCTGTTATGGGCGACTGGCATCGCGCTCGTCTATTGGCGCTATGGCGGCTTCGCCGGGCTCGGCTGGGCCTTCTCCGTAAAGATGGTGTTCGTGGTGGCGCTGACGGCCGTCGTCGTGGCGATGCGCTTCGAGATGCGGCGCGCCAGGCGGGGCGTCGCGGGCGCCGGCGCAAATCTCGCGCGGCTGTCGCCATGGCCGGTCGTCACCAGCTGGCTGGCGATCGTCTTCGCGGTGATTGCGTTCGGGTGAAAGTAAAAGGGGCGCCGATCCCGACGCCCCTAACATTCGGTTTCGTGAAAATGAGACGCTGCGCTCAGGGCGTGATCTGGATGTTCTTCGGAGCGTATATGGCGGTCATCACGGCGTCGTAAGCGTCGATGTCGTCTCCGCCGGGCTCACAAACAAAATTGTAGGTTTTCGGGCCTTTCGTCGTTTCGACAAAGGCACGTGTGCCCGATACGACCGCCCTTTGGTCCGCCGTCGTGGTTGATCCATTCGCACGGAGACGAGGCGAGTCAACCTCAGTTCCGTCCGTAATCGTGCATGTAACCTGGCTGTCCGCGGTATCGAATCTGAAATACGCGGACGCGTTGACGACCACGACGCCTCTTTTGGGAATTTCGACGGAAATCGTCCGAACGATTTCATCCGTCACTATATTGGGCGTGCTAAGCGGCGTTGTGCCTGCCGCGCCTGTAGGAGCACTTAGTCTGTTTGGCTTAATCGTTCCTTTGTCTATATTCTTGTTTCTTATGGCTTTTTTACCGATATCCTTGTAACCGACGCAGCCTTTGCAGATCAGGTTCGTTGCGGTTTGAGCCTGCCCGCCCGACCAGCCAAGGCCTGTCGCTGCCGCCGCCATTGCGAGGATGAGCGTTATTTTCCGGTTCAATTTCATGGTTCTCTCCCGAATTGGCCTCTATCACATCAAAATACGATACCGTTACGGTAGCCATCCTCAGGATTGCCAGCGGGAATGCAAGCCGTCTTATGAGAATGTTATGTCAAAACGGGGGAGATCCCTCTTGGAAGAGGTCGGGACACTTCTTCGGTCTTATCGCAACCCGGTGCCTCGATAACCTGGTTCCGCGACACCTCAAGCCGCTTGCCTGACGGGAATGCCTCGGCTACATAGTGGCTGGCCCGTGGACGGATGAAGTATTTCCTTAATCCTCCGGCGCCACGATGGCCGCAAGGCTTACAGACAGGTCGATAGCGTGATGACGAACCGGAACGACATCGGACGTGCCAGGGCTTTCCAGCCCGGCGCCGACGCGCGTCCGGCCCAGTCCCGGCGCGACCTAATCGCTCTCCTTCTCCTTACCGGCCCCTGAGAGCCGGCGGCCCGCGCACGCGGGCAGGCACTCAGGGGAGCGACACCGGTTCAAGACGAAAACCGGCCCCGATGGGCCCGAGAAGGACTTCAAGATCATGACGACCCAATCCAATCCCGACGCGAGTGCGCCCGAAAAGACCACCGGCGACAAGGAACGCGTCCTGATTTTCGACACCACGTTGCGCGACGGCGAACAATGTCCCGGCGCCTCGATGAACTTCGAGGAGAAGCTGGAGGTCGCCGAACTGCTCGACGACATGGGCGTCGACATCATCGAGGCAGGCTTTCCGATCGCCAGCCAGGGCGATTTCGAGAGCGTGCAGGAGATCGCCCGGCGTTCGAAGAACGCGGTGATCGCCGGATTGTCGCGCGCTTCCTTCAACGACATCGACCGCTGCGCGGAAGCCGTCAAGCTCGCCCGCCGGCCGCGCATCCATACCTTCATCTCCACCTCGCCGATCCACATGAAGCACAAGCTGCAGAAGGAGCCCGAGGCGGTTCTGGAGGCGATCATCGCTTCGGTGGCGCGTGCGCGCAGTCATGTCGAGGACGTCGAGTGGAGCGCCGAGGACGGCACCCGCACCGAGTTCGATTTCCTCTGCCGCTGCGTGGAAGAGGCGATCAAGGCCGGCGCCACGACCATCAACATCCCCGACACCGTCGGTTATTCGACGCCGGACGAGTACAAGGACCTGTTCATCCGGGTCCGCGAAGCCGTGCCGAATTCCGACAAGGCGGTGTTCTCCGTGCATTGCCACGACGACCTGGGCATGGCGGAGGCCAACAGCCTGGCCGGCCTGAAGGGCGGGGCGCGGCAGGTCGAATGCGCCATCAACGGCATCGGCGAGCGCGCCGGCAATGCCGCGCTGGAAGAAATCGTCATGGCGATCCATACGCGCAACGACGTGTTTCCCTACCTGACGAACATCGACACGACCATGCTGACGCGCGCGTCGCGGCTCGTGTCCGCCGTCACGTCGTTCCCGATCCAGTACAACAAGGCGATCGTCGGCCGGAACGCGTTCGCGCATGAATCCGGCATCCACCAGGACGGTATGCTGAAGCACACGCAGACCTACGAGATCATGACGCCGGAATCGGTGGGTGTGAAAGAGACCTCGCTGGTAATGGGCAAGCATTCGGGCCGTCACGCCTTCGTCGAGAAGCTGAAGGAACTGGGCTACGAGCTGGGCGACAACGCCATGCAGGATGCCTTCAAGCGCTTCAAGGACCTCGCCGACCGCAAGAAGCATGTCTATGACGAGGATATCGAGGCGCTGGTCGACGAGGGGATCGGGGCAGCCCATGATCGCTTCAAGGTCGCGGCGCTGACCGTGATCGCCGGCACCGGCGGCCCGCAGAAGGCGACATTGACCTTGGAGATCGACGGCGAGCCGCACACCCGAGAGGCGACGGGCAACGGCCCGGTCGACGCGATCTTCAATGCGATCCAGGCCCTGGTGCCGCACAAGGCGAAGCTGGCCCTCTACCAGGTGCATGCAGTGACCGAGGGCACCGACGCGCAGGCCGAAGTGACTGTCCGGCTCGAACATGACGGGCGGGAGTATTCCGGCCGTGGCGCCGACCCCGATACCCTGACGGCGTCGGCGCGGGCCTATGTGCATGGCTTGAGCAAGCTCCTGGCCAAGCGGGACCGGCTGCACGCCCAGGTCGGCTAGGGCAACTTCACTCTGTTAGACAGCTGGCGAGGGGGCTTAGGCCCCCTCGATCCGTTTCCGGTGCATGGCGGGGCCCCGGGCAAGTACCGCGCCGGCTGCCGCAAACCGCTGCCTTCGCGCTTACAATTTGCGACAATTTTCGTTGATCGAGATCACTGTGCCGTCTCGAGTTCCCCGGATATCGTCGATCCACGGGGTCGTCACAGGATCGGGAATTGTCTTTCATGTCCAATCAAATGGTTCGTGTCTGGGATCCGCTGGTGCGGGTCGTCCACTGGCTGCTCGTCATCGGCTTCATCATCGGCTACGTGACCGAGGGCGATCCGATGTGGCTGCATGTCTGGTCCGGCTACACCGTCGCGTCGCTGGTAATTCTGCGCGTCATCTGGGGTTTCGTCGGATCGCAGCACGCGCGTTTCACCGATTTCGTTTCCGGGCCGGCCAAGGTGTTCGGTTACCTGGGCGGGCTCATCCGACGGAAATCGCCGCGCTTTCTCGGCCACAGCCCGGCCGGTGGTGCGATGACCGTGGCGCTGCTTCTAGGCCTCGCCGGTATCTGCGTCACCGGCATGCTGACGCTGGCCGATGCCGGCAATGCCGGTCCGCTGGCGGCCTGGTTCGGGAATGAGGAGGTCACCGCTGCCAGAGCCGCCGCGCAAGAGGCCGGCGAACGCTTCCGCTATCGCTCGCCCTACGAGGAGCCGCACGAGGTTCTGGTCAACGTCACGCTGGTTCTCGTCATCCTGCACGTTGCCGGCGTGGCGCTTGCAAGCTTCGTGCACAAGGAAAGCCTGCCCAAGGCGATGGTCTCGGGCATGAAGCGGGCGGAGTAAGTCCGGCTTCAATACGGCGCGTCGACGTCGCCGAGGTTCACGTAGACGCTCTTGCGCTCGGAATAGAAATCGAGCGCGGCCATGCCGTTCTCGCGGCCGAGGCCCGACATCTTGGTACCGCCGAAGGGCATGGCGACCGGCGTCAGGTTATAGGCGTTGATCCAGACGACTCCGGCCTGAAGCGCTGCCGCCATGCGGTGGGCGCGGGCGAGGTCGCGGGTCATGACGCCGGCGGCGAGCCCGAACGGCGTGGCGTTGGCGCGGGCGACGGCCTCGTCCTCGCTGTCGAAGACCAGGATGCTCATGACCGGGCCGAAGATCTCCTCGCCGACGATTGTCATGTCGTCGGTGCAGTCGGCGAAAATCGCCGGTTTCATGAAGTTGCCCCTGGCCAGCGCCCCTTCGGTCAGCCGATCACCGCCGGTCATCAGCCGGGCACCGTCCTTCCTGCCGGCCTTTATGTAACCGAGCACCTTTTCCAGATGCGGCGCGGAAATCAGCGGGCCCATCTGCGTTGCGGGATCGAGCGGATCACCGATGTGGATCGCCTCCGTCCGCTGGACCGCCTTTTCGAGAAAGGCGTCGTAGGCGCCGCGATGCACGAAGACTCGCGTGGCGTTCGAGCAGATCTCGCCCTGGGTATAGAAGTTGCCGAGCATCGCTGCCGATACCGCGTTGTCGATGTCGGCGTCGTCGAAGACAATCAGCGGCGACTTGCCGCCCAGTTCCATGGTGACGTGCTTCATGGTGGAGGCGGCGGCTTCCATAACCCTGGCGCCGGTCGGCACCGAGCCGGTCAGCGAGATCTTGGCGATGCCCGGATGCGTGGCCATCGCCGAGCCGACCTCGCGGGCACCGAGCACGACATTCATCAGGCCCTTTGGCGCGCCGGCCTCCTCGATGATCTCCGACAGCGCAAGTGCTGAAATCGGGGTGAGTTCGCTCGGCTTGAACACCATGGCGTTGCCAGCGGCGAGCGCCGGCGCGGTCTTCCAGCTGGCGATCTGGATGGGATAGTTCCACGCGCCGATGCCCCCGACGACGCCGAGCGGCTCGCGGCGGGTATAGGCGAAGGCGTCCGAGCCCAGATCGATGTGCTCGCCATAGGCGGCCTGCAGGACACCGGCGAAGAACTCGAAGCAATCGGCAGCCGAACCGATATCGGCCTCCGGAACTTCCTGGATCGGCTTACCGGCGTCGAGCACTTCGAGATTGGCAAGCTCCATGCGCTTGTCACGCAGGCGGTCGGAGACGCGGTGCAGGACACGGGCACGCTCGGCGGGGGGAAAGGCCATCCAGGCGGCTTGCGCGACCGAGGCAGCCTTGACCGCGTCGTCGACATCGGCGGGCGAGGCGGCGGAAACCTCTGCCAGTACCTCGCCGGTTGCCGGGTTTATGGTTTCGAACAGCTCTCCGGTCCCGTCGCGATGCTCGCCGCCGATATGATTGCGCAACCGTCCGAGACTGGTCATGGCACTCTCCGTTTTCCGCCGCCGGTATTCGGGGCGCATCCTAGAGCCTTTTCCGATCAGGTGAAAACACCTGACCGATAAGAAATGGCTCCAGATTCAAGCACTTGAGCAATTCCTTTTCGTTCAGATCGAATCGATCCGAACGGGAAATGCTCTAGACGCCGATGGTGCTTCGGCAAGCCCAATCGCGCTTGTCCATGATCGGCACGCGATGGCGCGGTCAGGACGGTGGGGCAAGCCTTGGCCGGCCGGGCAGGGCGACCAGATGGGCCGGGCAGGTGCGGCAATCGCTGGCGCCGAAGCCGGGCAGGGCAACAGTGGCGCCGTCCAGATCCAGAAGCCGCGCGAGCAGGGCGCATTCGCTATGCCCGGAAAAGGCCGTCGCCTCGATCTCGGCAGCAGCCAGCGTCAGCGCGTCGACATGCCAGCGCGCCCGTTTTTCAGCCGCCAGATGCCGCCGGATGCGTGCGGCAAGCCCGCCCGGGCCGCAATCCGAGCCTGCATAGGCATACCAGCTGGGCAGCAGGCTGGCCGGCGGCAGGCCACGCGCGGTGATCTCCACAGGCCGGGCCAGCCGGATCGCCAGAACATAGGCGCCTGGTGTGACGGGAAAGGCTGTATCCGTGTGGGCGGCTGTTCTGTTTTTGTGTTGCCCGGGCTGTTTTACCGGCATTGAGACTGGTCCACGCATCTGAGGCATATTAAGGGAAACTGGCATCAGGCGGGAAAACCGTCGTGAACGGCTGGACGGGAGCCTCCGGCGTTGTTATATCCCGCTGCAACGGACCTCGCGGCCGCCCGGCCGCACTTTCCGCTCATTCGGCGGGCGCATAGCTCAGTTGGTAGAGCAGCTGACTCTTAATCAGCGGGTCCACGGTTCGAGTCCGTGTGCGCCCACCAATCTTTTCAAGGGGTTAGCGGCAATCAGCCCTAACTCTCACCGGCCGGTTTGAAGTCGATTTGACGTTGTTATACTTCTTCCGCCCCATCCGGCTTGGCCATCGCCGGCACGATGGCGATCGCCTTCCTCCGGCCTCAGCGCGAACGCCCCGCCATCGTTGGCCGTCCACTAGAGCGTGAGTTCTGTCCGTCGGAGATGTAGGCCGCGGCGCGGGGCGGCGTGTTGACCGCGCTCACCTGACACGCGCCGGCCGGTGCGCTTGCCACGAAATATCAGCACCGAAACATACCCGGGACGACGGCAGCGACAGCCGCGGCACCATGACTTCAGTCTTTCGGGGAAGCTTCCGCCGTTGCGCCGCGGGCAGGGCAGATCTGGCAGGCAGTCTGAGAGACGTTGAAAGATGCCAGATACCTGTTCCCCGTCTCCCAATGCACTGATGTTCCAGCACCGTAATCTGCGGCAGCTTGTGCCGTTCGCAACCGTGCGCCGACCACTTCTTTCAAAGACTTAATGTGCCGTCCGGGTAGAGACATTGCCGGGATCGCAGCTTCATCCGGTTTAGATCCGGTTTTCCGCTATCGAAACGACTTTCCGACATGCGGTGCCCTATCCGGACACACGCGCCGCGATCCGGGGCATTGTTGGCATCGATCATAACGAAACGGTGCGCGCTCGCGCACAGGCTGCCATCATCCAACTGTCATGCCGTTTCCGTCGTAGTGTCATGGGCGAGGTGTAGGCGTCGTTCACCAAAATCCGGAATCGACAGGAGGATTTCCGTGAAACGATCCCTAATTGCGGCCACCGCGCTCGTGGCGTTTTCGACGGCTTCTTTCGCGCAGGATGTCGCGCAGAAAGACAGCAAGTGGTTCACCGACGCCCTGGCCAAGATCCAGGAGATGTCTATCCGCCAGCCGATCACGGCCAAGGCCAAGAACGTCATCCTGTTTACCGCGGACGGCAACGGGGTCGGCACGAACTACGCGACCCGTCTGTTCGTCGGCCAGCAGAAGGGCGGCCTCGGCGAGGAATACGTGCTGCCCTACGAGCAGTTCCCGAACCTGGCGCTGGTCAAGACCTACAACACCAATGCCCAGACGCCGGATTCCGCCCCGACCGCCTCGGCGATGAACACGGGCGTGAAGAGCAAGTTCTCGACGATCAACGTCAGCGAGAACGCGGTGGCAAGCGACTGCTCGACGCTTGCCGGCAATGAACTGACCACTTTCGCCGAACTGATGGAAAAAGCCGGCAAGTCGGTTGGCGTCATTTCGACCGCGCGCATCACCCACGCAACGCCGGCGGCCGTTTATGTGAACACCGTCGACCGCGATTGGGAAGACAACACAGGCATCCCCGAAGACTGCGCCCAGAAAGATATCGCCGATCAACTGGCCGAGGCGATGAAATCGGGCCGGGTCGACGTCGCGATGGGCGGCGGGCGGCGGCACTTCTTCCCCACCGACGTCACCGACGAAGAGGGCAAGGGGGGCAAGCGCACCGACGGCCGCAATCTGATCGAGGAACTGAAGGGCTCCGGCGCGCAGTACGCCTGGGACGAGGAAAGCTTCAAAGCCCTGACGACGGGAAACAACGCGCCGATCATCGGTCTGTTTGAGTCCTCGCACATGAAGTACGAGCACGACCGCACCGGCGAGCCGTCGATTGCCGAGATGACGGAAGCAGCCATCAAGGCGATGGCGGGCAACGAGAACGGGTACTACCTGGTGGTCGAGGCGGGCCGTGTCGATCATGCCAACCACGACGGCAACCTGCATCGCACGCTGACCGACGGCGCCGCGTTCGCCGAGGCCGTCGCCCTGGCCGACCAGCTGACAAACGATGAAGACACGCTGATCATCGTCACCGCCGACCATGAGCACGCGATCGCCTTCAACGGCTATTGCGGCCGCGGATCGCCGATCACCGGTCTTTGCTACGAGATCGACGATGCCGGCGAGAAGCATCTCGACACCCTGAACATGGCGGATGACGGCAAGCCGTACACGGTTGCCGGCTTCCTCAATGGTCCCGGCGCCGTGCTGGTCAAGGGTGAGGACGAGAAATTCACGGCTCCGGAAGGCCGGCAAACCGTCACTCAGGAAGAGGCGACGGATCCGGACTACATCCAGCAGGCGATGATCCCGCTCTCCTCCGAAACCCATTCGGGCGAGGACGTCGCCGTCTACGCCAAGGGTCCGTGGGCGCATCTGTTCGATGGCACGGTGGAACAGAACTACATCTTCCACGTGATGAACCACGCGGTGAACGCGCAATAGCAATTACCCGACAAAAACCGGGAAAGGCCCGCCACGCGCGGGCCTTTCTCCCGTCTGCCGCTTACGTTTACAGGCAGTTTTACCGATGCCCTTACGGATCGAGGCTCAAAGCATGGATCGCCGCGTCTTCCTGACCGGCCTGGTCTGTTTCGCCGGCGTGGCTCCGGCCGAAGCCGGCGACGAGACCATCCGGCTGCGCAACTTCTACAACAAGGACCAGTCCTTTTCGGACTACGCCGTGTCGATGCAGGGAACCCGCGTGGCCGTCAGCGGCTTCATGGCGCCGCCGCTCAAGGCGGATTCGCAGTTCTTCGTGCTGACCAGCCGGCCGATGGCGGTCTGTCCGTTCTGCGAAACAAGCGCCGACTGGCCGGACGATATCCTGGCCGTCTACACCAAGCGCGTGTTCGACGTGGCGCCGTTCAACGTGCCGATCGTAACGCACGGGACGCTCGAGCTCGGTACCTATAAAGACCCCGAGACCGGGTTCGTCAGCCGGGTCCGGATCGTCAACGCAATCTACGATCGCTCCTGAGACATGGGGCGAGAGCTCACCGTCTCGAAACTTCGCGTCAGTGGCGACCATCGCCGGACGCTTCTGAGTGTCGACCAGCTGGCGATCGCGCCTGGACAGGCGGTCGGCATCAGGGGGCCTTCGGGCGCCGGCAAATCCACCTTGCTGTTCGCGCTGGCCGGCCTGGCGGCCATTGCCGAGGGCAGCGTTCACTGGGGCGACACGGACATCGCGGCGTTAAGGGAAGAACAGCGGGCGGCCTTCAGGCGGCGGGCGATCGGCATGATCTTCCAGGATTTTCTGCTGTTCGAAGAGCTGAGTGCGGCGGAGAATGCGAGTCTCGCCGGCAGTTTCTCGGCCCGGTCGCGCCGCGGCGATATCGCGCGGCGGGCAGCCGCGACGCTTGAACGGCTCGGGGTCGAGGCCGAGGTGCGATCAGTGGCGAGTTTTTCCGGCGGCGAGCGCCAGCGTGTGGCCGTAGCGCGCGCACTGGCGAGCGATCCGGCGATCATCCTGGCGGACGAACCGACCGCGAGCCTCGACCGGGCGGCGGCCGACCGGCTGATCGATGATCTCGTCGCTCTGGCACGGGAAGGCGGCAAGACCCTGATCGCGGTCAGCCACGATCCCGCCGTGCACGTGCGGATGGACCGGCTGATCGATGTCGCCGACGGCCGGCTGGTGGCGGATGAACCGGTTGCAGGCGCGCGGGCCGATGCCTGAGACGATAACCGATCTCTGGAACGATTTGCCGGTTCTGGCGCAAGACGCGCTGGTGTTCGCGCTGTATCTGCTGCCGGCCGTTCTTGTCGGGATCGTCGTCGTCGCCGGGTACCGTCCCTGGCCATTGGTCCGGGCGATGCTGGGCCGCTACCGCTGGACCAATCTTTTGTTTATCGCGCTGATCGCGGTGTCGGTGGGGATCGGCGTCGGCCTGACGGCGCAGGAGCGCGGTCTGCGCAAGGGCACGGCGCGGGCAGCCGAAAAATTCGATCTCGTGGTCACCGCGCCTGGCAGCGAGGTGACCATGATGATGGCCGCCGTCTATCTGCAGCCCGTCGATGCGCCGCTGCTGTCGGGCGAGGTGTATAACGAGATCGCGGGGCACGACTACGTCAGCCTTGCCGCGCCGATCGCCTTTGGGGACAGTTATCAAGGTGCGCCGGTGGTTGGGACGACCGCTCAGTTCATTTACCATCTGAGCGGAGAGCTGGCCTCGGGCCGGGCGTTCGCGACCTCGCTGGAAGCGGTGATCGGCGCGGCCGTGCCGCTTGAAGAAGGCGACGCGTTCGAGGCCGCCCATGGCGTGGGCGCCTCGGCGGAGGAGGGGGCACACGCCGGTCACGCCTATACCGTCGTCGGGCGGATGCAGCCGACCGGCAGTCCCTGGGACCGTGCGATCCTGGTGCCGGTGGAGGCGGTCTGGGAGGTACACGGGCTCGCGAGCGGTCACGCGCCGGAGCGGGCCGGGCAACTCGGTCCGCCCTTCGATGCGGAGTATTTCCCCGGAACGCCCGCCATTCTGGTACGCGCCGAGGAACTCTGGGCGAATTACGCGCTGCATTCGGAATTTACCCGCGCCGATCTGATGGCCTTCTTCCCGGGAACCGTTCTGGCGCAGCTGCACAGCCTGCTCGGCGACGTGCGCCAGGTCATGTCGATCATGGCGATCGTCACGCAGGTGCTGGTGACGGCCGGCGTGCTCGCCGGGCTCGTCATCCTCACCAAGCTGTTCTCGCGGCGGCTGGCGCTGCTCAGGGCGCTCGGTGCGCCGCGCCGGTTCGTGTTCTCGGTCGTGTGGACCTACGCCGCCGCGCTGATCGGCACGGGCGCCGTGCTGGGCCTTGGCGTCGGGGTTGTCGCGACGGCGGCAATCTCGCGGGCCGTCAGCGCGCGCACCGACATCCTCGTTCAATCGAGCCTGGGGTGGACCGAACTGCAGCTTGTTGCCGGTTTCGTCAGCCTCACCGTCCTGCTGGCGCTGGCGCCGGCCTTCATCGCGCTCTATCGGCCCGTGGTGGCCGACCTGAGCGGGTAAACCCATGAAACGGAGTGTTTCCATGTTCGCAAGAGGTCTTTTCGCGGCGGCTTTTGCCGTGCTTGCCGCTGCTACCGTGGTTTCGGCCGAGGATCACGACGACCATCACGTCAGCGAGTTGAACGGCGTGCGTGCGGTCCATGCTTGGACGCGGTCGACGAGTGGGAACACCGCGCTGGTGTTCGTCGATATCGAGAACGGGTCCGATGCTATCGTTTTGATCGAAGGCGGCCACAGCGAAGATGCCGCGACGGTGGAGCTGGTCGGTTTCAGGCTCAAGGATGGCCAACCGGTCTACGAGCCGGTCGGGTCCGTCCCGGTCAGCCCCGGCAAGGAGATGCAGCTCGCGCCGGAACGGCTGGCTTTGCGTCTTTCAGGTCTGAGGCAGCCGCTCGAAGAGGGCGGCGAATTCGAAATGGAGATCGTTTTCGATATCGGCGAGATCGATGTCCACGTCGCTGTCGAAGCCGCCGACGCCACGCAGCACAGCCACGCCGGGCACAGTCACTGAGGCGGGGCGAGGAACTCCGTCAGTTCCGCGCGGATAGCCGGATCGTCCCAGTCGAGCGCCCCGGAATGCCGCCAGACCACCCGGTGCCCGGCATCGAGCAGGATCGTCGCGGGGAACCCGAACAGGCGAAACGTTTGGCCCGCCTTGCCGCTCTCGTCCTGCCAGGAGATGAGATCGAGGCCAAGCCCGCCTTTCAAAAAGGCTGAGACGCGGTCGTAGCCAGCACGGTCGACCGAAATGATGACAAGCCCGTCCGCGAGGCCATCGGCTTCCAGGCCATCGATGAATGCGTCGAGAGCCGGAAGTTCCTCGCGGCAGGGCGCGCACCATGTCGCCCAGAAATGCAGGATCGCCGGGCCGTCGGGCAGCACGGCTTCGAGCGGGAGACCGGTTCGGGTGCCGTCGGTCAGAGTTATAGGTCCGAGCGCAACGGTTTCAGGTTCCTTGACCGCCAGAAGCTCCGCGAAAGACGCGCGGGGCGCGACCAGTGCGAAGGCGAGCAGGACGGGCAGGGCAAAACGATACATCAGCGGTCTCGGCGGTGGTTCCAATCTCAAGCCGCCAGACTAACATCGCGTTTCGTCGACCGCATGACCGGCCGGCAACCCGGATGACCGGTCTTCTGGCCGAATGGTCATATCGCGTCGGAGACGAGCAACAGCTTCGTTGTCGTCGAGGAGCCCCCGAGCGGAAGCTGCGGATTTCGGTCCGCTGCGCAAGCAGCTGATCAATTCGGGCTCGGCAAATTATAAAAAGAATGATCCCGCGTGGTTTTTCACGCGAGATCATTCGGCAATCGAGAAGCAGTTTTAGTGTCGACAATCCGCTCGGTTATTTATGTTTATGCGAATGCGATTTTTGACGTTTGCACCTGAAATTAGATGCCTCATCTGTGCTTCCGTGCCCCTTGTATCTGGCGACAAGCGGATACGGGCACAGCGGCCTGGTTCTCTCGACACCCTGTGACGGATCGTTGTCCACGTACTTCGCGGCGATGATCTTCTTCGGCGGTTTCCCTTTTTCCACCCAGCGCTCCAAGGCCGACAGAATGTCATGCTTTGGAGAGTCGCTCAGTGGCGTCGCCTGAGGTAAATTTTGACCGAAGGAGTTCGGGCCGGGACCACCCCCGCAGTGGGCCATGCCGGGCGCCAGGAAGAGCCTGGTAAATTTGCCCGCGTTCCGGGTCTTTTTCTGGACGGCGTTGTAATAGTCGATCGTGCTGGGAGCCGATATGGCGGGATCTTCCCAGCCGTGCCAGATTATAATTTTTCCCCTCGGGTTGTGCCGGGCAAAATGCCGGAGATCGGGGTTGGTGGCGTTGAAGGTGCCGGCAATTTTCTTGTCCGCCGCCTTGATATCTTCGTTGAAGTTCAACTCGTTGAAATCCCAGACGCCCGGAGCCGGGATCTCCTCGATAACGCGCCCGAAGAAGCTGTTCCCGAAGAAGGCCTGAACCGACGCCCCCGCCGCTGGTCCCACAACCCACAGGGGCCAAGTCCCAGGATCCGCGGCCGCGCTTGTGAAGTATCCAGGGAATATTTCCCTGTTCTTTCCGCCGTGGCGGTGATGCCTCCACGAACCACTGCGCTGCGGTCCCTGCATTATTTTCATTGTTGTTTCAATTTGACGTTGCGTAAGACAGCTGTCGTCGTCAACGCCCTTCGGGCACAGCAAGGTCGCGGGATCGAAGTCGCACCTGCGCGGATCTTCAGCGACGCCATCTTCAACGCCGTCTTTTGCGTCGCAGGTCTTTAGCGTTTCCGCTTGAATCGTCGCGAGCTTGCCCGGGCTCAACGAGGCACCCTCTTCGGACCACGCCGCCTGCTCGTTCCAGACAAAGCCTGTAAACAAGTGAGTCCAGTCGTGAGCCGGAGCCCCAACGATTACTCCATCGTAGTCACTGGGAAACCGTTGGATTTCCATCATCGCCTGCCTGCCGCCGTTGGAGCAGGAGCTGAAATAGGAGTGCCTGACTGCCCGACCGTAGAAAGCCGCGATAATCTGTTTCGATTTCACCGCTTGCAGGTGTTTGCCTCGCCATCCGAAATCTATGACCTTTTCGGGATGTCCAGGTGCGAAGTCAGCGTTGCCGCCGACGTGACCGGTATCCGAAGAGCCGCCGGCGTATCCGCGCTGCAATGCTTGCGCGATTCCTCCGTAGTTTATAGATCCGGCCCAGCCGCCTTCGCCCGCGGACAAGAACTTCTTGTTCCAATCGGAACTCGGCATCCAGACTTCGAACTTAATGTCCGAGTCATCGGTAGGATGGATCGATCCCGCAACGCGGCAGAAGGCGGGCAGATCCGTTATAGGGGCGGAAGACCCAGGCGGCAGAAAGCTGCCTGCCGGTACCGATTCAGCGGCTTCGATGACTGTGTCTTTTAAACCGAGGTCAATCAACTCCTCACAACTCTTGCCTTTCGAGGCAAGCGCTATTGAAGGCGAAATCCCAATCATGATCGCGATTGTCATTGCCGAAGACGCGGCAATGCGCAATCTGCAGAGTGCAGAATGTTTCATGTTTCCTCCACTATCCAAGCTTTTCATTTGCTTTGGTGTAATAGAGGATAGGAGTGCTGGACCAATTCAATTGTCACCTATGTGACAAAAGGGAGTGAGTCAGGTTCGGTGCGCTCTCAAGTGAATACGGCACGATTTTCAAGTTATGTCTAAGTTGAAAAAATTCCTAGTAAATACTCTTTGGGCGAATTATTTAACCGAAGACGAGTATAATTTAATATTATCAAAATCCAATATTAGAAAACACAAAGAGGGTAGTTATATATTTCATGAAGGAGATATTGTGGATCACTGGATTGGTGTCATAGAGGGTATTGTAAAATTAGGTAGTATTTCTAAAAATGGAAAGGTAGTTGCTTTCACATATGTAAGTGACGGCGGCTGGTTTGGCGAAGGATCTTTGCTTAAGCAAGAGCCTCGAAAATATGATGCGGTTGCGCTAATCGACACCGAAATTGCTTGCATTCCGATTGATTTGTTTATGTCAATTCTAGATAAGAACATCAGTTTTAACAGATATCTTATTGATCAACTTAACGAGCGCCTCGGACAATTGATTACGATGTTGGAGTCTGAACGAACGTCAAATCCGGAAGTGCGGGTCAGCGAATGCCTTTCTCTCCTTTACAACAAACAGCTCTACCCATCGACCGATGTTCAGCTTAATATATCTCAAGAAGAAATCGCTCAGTTGTGCGGTTTATCCCGGCAACACGTAAATGGTGCCCTCCATTCGTTAGAAAAAAGAGGATGGCTTAAAGTCAATTTCGGGAGTGTTACAATAATTGAGATCGGAAAACTCAAAAAAAGTAGCAGATTGACGTTTTGCCGCTCGCAGGGCGCCGGTTGCTTATAAGGCGCCAGGTTTTCCTATGGCTTGCACCACGGTTGGGCCTGTCGCCCAGTCGGAAGCTCAAACCGCGTCGAAGTCGAGCACCAGCTTCTTGGTCGTCGGGCGCGTCTGGCAGGCCAGCGTGTAGCCTGCTTCGATTTCCCAGGGCTCCAGCGAATAGTTGACCGCCATCTCGCCTTTGCCCTCGACGACCTTGCAGCGGCAGGTGCAGCACATGCCGCCGGCGCAGGAATAGGGCAGGTCGATGCCGGCGGCCTGTGCGGCGGTCAGCACGGTGTCTTCCGGATTGGCGATCTCGAAGGTCTGGCGCAGGCCGTCGAGGATCGTCTCGACTTCGATGCCTGCGGCGGCGGCTGCTTGGGTGGCGGCCGACGGGGCCTTGCGCGGTTCCTGTCCGTCGGCCGGGGTGAAGCGTTCGAAATGGATGCGGGCCTCGTCGACGCCCAAGCCGACGAGTGCCTGCTGGACGCCTTCGATCATGTCGCCGGGGCCGCAGACGAAGATGGAATCGGCGCCCTTCGGATCGATCAGGCCGTGCCGCGTCAGGTCTCCGAGCCGGTCCTTGTCGACGCGGCCGTTGAGGATGTCGACGTCCTGGGTCTCGCGGGACAGCACATGGATCAGGGTGAAGCGGCCGAGGAACCGGTCCTTCAGGTCCTCGAGCTCCTCCAGGAACATGATCGAGCCGGTGGCACGGTTACCAAAGACCAGCGTCACGGTGCTCTTCGGCTCGCGCTCCAGCACCGAGCGGGCGATCGCCAGGATCGGCGTGATGCCGGAGCCCGCCGCGACCAGCAGATAGTCGTGGCTGCCACCGATGTCGATGCCGAACCGGCCTTCGGGCGGCATCACCTCGATGATGTCGCCGGCGGAGAGCTTTTCGTTGACGAAGGTCGAGAAGACGCCGCCCTCGACCTGTTTGACGCCGACGCGCAGCCGGCCGATCCCGGGCGTGCAGCAGATCGAATAGGGCCGGCGGATTTCCTGGCCATCGATGACGGTGCGCAGCGTGACGTACTGGCCCGGGCGGAAGGCGAAGTCTTCGGCGTCGTCGCCCGGCAGCTCGAAGGAGATCGCGACGGAATCGGGCGTCTGTCGTTCGATGTCGCAAACCGTCAGGGAGTGGAATTGCGGATGCACGATAGCCTCATATGCACTTGAAGTAATCGAAGGGTTCGGCGCAGCTCTTGCACCGGTAGAGCGCCTTGCACGGCGTCGAGCCGAACTCGGAAATCCGTTCGGTTTCCGACGATCCGCACTTGGGGCAGGACACCGTCGTCTCGCCGAACAGGGCGCGCACCGAGTTGGATGCCTTCTGCGGCGGGGCGATGCCGTAGTCGCGCAGCTTCTCGCGGCCTTCCTCGGTGATCCAGTCGGTCGTCCAGGCCGGCGATATGACCCGCTCGATGCGGGCGTCGAACCCTGCCTCATGCAGCGCCATCTCGATCGCCATCTCGATGACCTGCGTCGCCGGGCAGCCTGAATAGGTCGGCGTCACCCTGGCGACCGCCACGCCGTCGACGATCTCGACGGAGCGCAGGATGCCGAGGTCGGCGACGGTGACGCAGGGCACTTCCGGATCCGGGACCGACGCGGCGGCTTCCCAGGCCTTGCCCTGTTCGCTTTCCTGATCGAGGTGGATGACGCTCATGATACTACCAGGTCATGCCGGGATAGGTGCGCTGCATGTACTGGAGATCGGACAGGAGATGCCCGAACTCCTCGCCATGCAGGCCGGCGCGGCCGCCAATCTGCGGATACTGGTACTTCGGCAGCGTCAGCTTCGCCTCGGTGAACACCATGTCGATGGTGCGCTCCCACTCGGCGCGCAATGTCGAGGGATCGGGCGCGATACCGGCGGCTGACAACGTGTCGGTCACCGCGTCGGTCTGGAACATCTCGTCGGTGTAGATGGTGAGTTCCTCGACCGCGTCGGCCATGCGCCGGGCGCTTTCCTCGGTGCCGTCGCCCATGCGGATCACCCATTCGCCGGCGTGGCGGATGTGATAGGCCATTTCCTTCACCGCCTTGCCGGCGATGCCGGCAAGCGTCGCGTCGGTCGACTTCGCCATCTCGCGCCAATAAGGCTCCATGAAGGCCGCGAAATAGAGCTGGCGCAGCATGGTGTGGGCGAAGTCGCCGTTGGGGCGCTCGACCAGCAGAAGGTTGCGGTATTCGCGGTCGGAGCGCAGGTAGGCGAGGTCGTCCTCGCCACGGCCCTTGCCCTCGATCTCGCCGGCATAGGCGTAGAGCGACCGGGCCTGGCCGATCAGGTCGAGCCCCATGTTCGGCATCGCCAGGTCTTCCTCGAGGATCGGCGCGTGGCCGCACCACTCGCTGACCCGGTGGCCGAGGATCAGGCAATCGTCGCCGAGCCTGAGCAGCAGCTCGAAGAGGGCGGCGCGCTCATCCATTGCATCGGCTCCCATCACATGTTCCCCACTTCGTCGGGGATCTCGTAGAAGGTCGGGTGGCGATAGATCTTCGAGGCGGTCGGCTCGAAGGTCTCGTCCTTGGTCTGCGGGTCGGACGCGGTGATCTGGTCGGAACGCACGACCCAGATCGACAAGCCTTCGCCCCGGCGCGTGTAGACGTCACGGGCAGCCTGCAGGGCCAGAACCTCGTCGGCGGCGTGGACCGAGCCGCAATGGCGGTGGCTCAGGCCGTTGCGCGGGCGGATGAATACCTCCCAGAGCGGGGTTTCCTGCGTCATCGGTTTCTCCTCCGATAACCGCCGGTCGCAGAGCGACGGGCGGTGTTCCTTGTGTTGTCTTCGTAGCGGGCCTTGGATGGCCGGGATTTCCAACTAACTCCGCTCATTCCCGCGAAGGCTGGAATCCGGAGCCATTCGACGGACCTTGCCTTGCCGCCCTGGATTCCCGCCTTCGCGGGAATGAGCGGAATAAGGTTGGCCTGGCGGCTATTCGGCCGCTTCCAGGGTCGCTTCCTGCCGGGCGCGGCGCTTCTCGGCATGGGCGAGGGCTGCCTCGCGCACCCAGGCGCCGTCGTCCCAGGCCTTCTTGCGGTCGGCGATGCGGTCGCGGTTCATCTTGCCGCCGCCTTTCACGACCCGCCAGAACTCGTCCCAGTCGATCTCGCCGTGCTCGTAGTGGCCGGTTTCCTCGTTGAAGCGCAGGTCCGGGTCCGGCACCTTCAGCCCCAGGTATTCGGCTTGCGGAACGGTCGCGTCGATGAACTTCTGGCGCAGGTCGTCGTTGGAGAAGCGCTTGATCTTCCAGGTCATCGACTGTTCGGAATGGACGCTGTCGGAATCAGACGGGCCGAACATCATCAGCGAGGGCCACCACCAGCGATCCAGCGAATCCTGCGCCATCCGCTTCTGCTCGGGCGTGCCCTTCGCCAGCGTCATGACGATCTCGTAGCCCTGGCGCTGATGGAAGCTTTCTTCCTTGCAGACGCGGATCATGGCGCGGGCATAGGGGCCGAACGAGCAGCGGCACAGGGGGATCTGGTTCATGATCGCCGCGCCGTCGACCAGCCAGCCGATGGTGCCGATGTCGGCCCAGGTGAGCGTCGGGTAGTTGAAGATCGAGGAGTATTTGGCTTTGCCTGCCAACAGTTCTTCGGTCATCTGGTCCCGGCTGACACCAAGGGTTTCTGCCGCCGAGTAGAGGTAAAGCCCGTGGCCGCCCTCGTCCTGCACCTTGGCCAGCAACGCCGCCTTGCGGCGCAAGGTGGGCGCGCGAGTGATCCAATTGCCTTCGGGCAGCATGCCGACGATTTCGGAATGGGCGTGCTGGCCGATCTGGCGGACCAGCGTGCGGCGGTAGCCTTCCGGCATCGGGTCGTTGGGTTCGATCTTTTCCTCGCGGTCAATCCGCGCCTGGAAGGCTGCGAGAAACTCTTCGGATTCGGTGGTGCTTGAATCGGCGCCGATGAGACCCTGGCTGTACATATCGTGATCCTCCGCTGTGAAGCATCTTATATGTTACAAGCATAAAGCATGTCAAGATAATCGTGTAACGTATCAGGCGATAATTGCGAGGGGATCGCGCGGGCGACCGTCAGACGCCGAAACGGGCGGCGAGCCGCGCGTCGGGTGGCGGCAAGGGGCCGGAGGGCGTGGTGGCATCGGCATCGAGCCAGGCTTCGGAGGCGGGAAGCAGTCTTGCGTAGATCGCGGCGATCAGCGCTCGTGTTCCGGGTTCGGGATCGCCGGGCTCCACGAGATCGGCGGGGATGGCCGGCACCCTGAGCGCCAGGCGCCGCCATTCGTGGATCATCAGGCAACGGAGCGCCATGGCGTCGACCGGCGGCGGGCTGCCTGGCTGTTGCAGCGCCGTGCGGAGCGGCTCATAGGCCGCGCGCAATTCCTCGAATTCGGCAAAATGCCGCGCTTCGGCGAGCCGCGCCCGCATGGCGTCGCCGGGTTCAA
>CAJQNW010000310.1 GCA_905479765.1 uncultured Tepidamorphus sp.
CGATATTCGGGCGCTTGGCCTCCTCGGCGTAGAATTCGACGAAGGAGGCGGCGTAGTCGATCTCGCCGCGGGCTTCGGAAATCGGCTTTCCCTGCTCGGCAGTCATGATCCGCGCAAGGTCCTCGCGCGCCTGGACAATCAGCTCGTACCAGCGGCGCAAGAGCTCAGACCGGTGCTGCGGCAGTGCAGTCGCCCAGTGCGCAAAAGCCTCGTGGGCGGCGTCGATGGCGCCTGCACTTTCCTGCGGCGACAAGCAGGCGACCTCGCCGATGACCGCGCCGTCGGCAGGATCGGACACGGCGATAGCGGCCCCGCCTTGCGCCGCCGTCCAGCGGTTGCCGATATAGGCAAAGCCCTTGAACAGGGCGGGATCGGCAAGGGCGATCCCTTTCGGGCTGGTATCCGCGGGTTTTGCAAGAGTGGGCATGTATCCTCCCGGAGATCTCGAATGATCGTTCGTCGAAGATAGAGCCTTCGGAGCAGAGAGATATTCCGAACTGACGACCGGGCTCAGGCGGTTCTTCTGAATTGCGGCCCCGGCGGCGTCAGTTTTCCTGACCGGGCAGCAATTGATCGAAAGGCGGCGCACCACCGGACTTGACGTCTTTGGTGACGATGTAGGTGAAGTAGCGCTTCAGCCCGACATGAGCCGCAAGAAGAGCGTCGATAAGCCGCTGATAAGCGTTGATGTCGGACGTTATGATCTGCAGCAGATAGTCGAAGCCACCGCCGATCGCCCAGCACGAAACGATCTCCTCGCGTAGCGAAACGGCCCTCTCGAACTGCTGGAAATCGGCGGTTCGATGGGATTCGAGTTCGGCGACCACGAAGATCGTCACGTGGGGCGCGATCTTCGCCAGCGCGATCTCGGCCCGGTAGCCGCGGATCAGTCCCTGTTGCTCCAGACGTTTCAGCCGTTCCCAGCACGGCGTGGCCGACAGATTGACCCGGCGGGCCAGGTCGCTCTTCGAAATCCGACCTTCTTCGCTGAGGATCTGCAGGATCCGGATGTCGCGGTCGTCCAACGCTGTCGGCATGGTGCGGACGTTCGGTCAACACGTCGCACTTGTCAATTGCCTCAATTCAAGTCACTCATGTATCATGACATTCTGGCCTCCTAACAAGGACACTTTAAAGCGCCCGGTCTATCGTTCGATCGCGCAGTGCCTGATCGATGCGGTCGCGGCCGGCGAGGTTCGCCCGGGCCACCGGCTGCCGACCCATCGTGCGCTCGCCTTCGAACTGGGGGTCAGCGTGCAGACGGTCAGCCGGGCCTATGAGGAGCTCAGCCGTCTCGGTGTGATCTCCGGGGAAATCGGCCGCGGCAGTTTTATCCGATCCGGCCGCCCGGATGCTCGAATGCCGTGGCACCGCATCGGCGGCAGCGAGGATGTCATCGATTGCTCGATGCTGGTTCCGGTAACCGGCGACATTCATACCGAACGCATGTCGGCGACGCTTGCGGAGCTGGCAAACGACCTGCCGCCGAGCACGATCCTGTCGTTCCGCCCCCGGGCGACCCTCGAGGCGCATTGCGACGCGGCCCTTGGCTGGCTTTCGAGATGCGGAGTAGTCACGCAGCGCGACCAGGTTCTGCCGACCAACGGCAATACCGCGGCGATGACGATCGCGCTCATGTCGGCGGCGCTTCCTGGCGACCTGATCGTGTCGGAGGCGCTCGGCCACCATACGCTGAAACCGCTAACGAATGCGCTCGGCATGCGACTGTCGGGACTGCCGATCGACGACGAGGGGATTGTTCCGGATGGCTTTGAACGGGCCTGCAAAGCCTCGGCGGCCAAGGTTTTGTTCGTTCTGCCGAGCGGTTTGAGCCCGACGGCTGCCACAATGGGACTGCGGCGGAGGCATGATCTCGTCGAGATCGCGCGGCGCCACGATGTGTGGATTGTCGAGAACGACGCGTGGGGGCCGATCCCGCCCGATCCGCCCGATCCGCTCTTCGCGATAGCGCCTGAACGGACGTTCTATTTCACCGGTCTGACCAAGTGCCTGTTGCCGGGATTGCGCATCGCCTGGCTTGTCGTTCCGGAAACCATGGTCGCGGCCGCCCGGACGCGGCATCTGGTGACCAACTGGATGGCGACGCCGTTGATGGCGGAGATAGCCACCCGTTGGCTGGACGATGGAACGGCGGCAAACCTTCTGGGCTGGCAACAGAAACATCTGGCGCGGCGAAACGCGATTGCCGCCCGGATTTTACACGGGCTGACTTACCGTGCCTCGCCGAACGGGATGCACGTCTGGCTGGAACTGCCGGAGCCGTGGCGCGAGGATACGTTCGTGACGCACGCGCGCAACGACGGCGTGGCCGTCGCCGCCGGCAACAATTTCGCGATCTCCCAGGATCAGCATCACCCAGCCATCCGAATCTGCCTGGGAGCAGGATCCGAAGACGATCTGGCGCAGGGACTGTCCGTTATCGCGCGCCTCGTGCGCAGTGCTCCGGAACCGGCATTGCTGGCGATCTGACATTCGAGTCGGGGATGCGCGTCCGGGCAGAACCATATTGTCATGGTTCAATAAACAAATTGACATGGTTTTGTCTTTCCCCAACGCTAGCCGACGTTGAGGAACGTGATCGGGCCGGATCAGAGGCGCCGACGCGTGATCCTGAGCACAAGAACATCGGCGGGATACCCGCCAGCCGGATCGCGCGCCGTCGCCGGTGCGCAGGGGACACTGACGACAGGAAGGAGTCATTCAATGACGATCACGCGGTTACTCGCAGGCGTCGCCGCCACGGCTATCGTGATCTCCTCGACGGCCGCCATGGCCGACACATGGCGCTATGCGTTCGAGGAATCGATGGACGAGGTGCAGGGCAAATTCGCCCAGAAATTCAAGGAAGAGGTCGAAGCCAACACGGATCACAAGATCCAGCTGTTCCCCTACGGGACGCTGGGCGAATCCGCGGACATCATGGAGCAGGCGCAAGCCGGCATCCTGCAGTTCGTCGACCAGTCGCCGGGATTCACCGGCTCGCTGATCCCCGAGGCGCAGGTCTTCTTCGTGCCGTATCTGCTGCCGACGGATCAGGAGCAGCTGGCGCGTTTCTACAAGAACAGCAAGGCGATCAACGAAGACTTCCAGGGGCTCTACGCCGACCAGGGGCTCGAGCTCCTGACCATGTTCCCGGAAGGCGAAGTCGCCATGACGACCAAGGAACCGGTCAACAGCTGCGAGGACCTCAACGAGGTGAAGTTCCGGGTGATGACCAATCCGCTGCTGGTCGAGTCCTATCAGGCCTTCGGCGCCACGCCGACGCCGCTACCGTGGGGCGAGGTCTATGGCGGCCTGCAGACCAACATCATCCAGGGGCAGGAGAACCCGACGTTCTTCCTGTATTCGACCAAGATCTACGAGGTGACCGACTACATCACCTACACGGGCCACAACAATTTCACCACCGCCGTGATGGCCAACAAGGACTTCTACGACGGTCTAGACGAGGCTGACCAGAAGGCCATCCAGGCCGCTTCCGAAGCCGCCTACGACTACATCGTCACCTACCAGAAGGGTCTCGCCGATTCCGAACTCGACAAGATCAAGAAGGCCAAGCCGGAAATGACGGTGACGGTTCTTACCGAGGAGCAGCGCAAGTGCTTCAAGGACGCCGCCGGCGACGTCGAGGCCAAGTTCATCGAGATGACCGGTGACAGCGGCAAGAAGATCCTCGACCAGCTGAAAGCCGACCTGAAGGCCGCCGCCCAGTAGGCGCCTTCGAAACGAACGGTTCCGGGCGGGGCGGTCCCGCCCGGACTACCCGACGGGCGCGCCGCGCCGGTCGCTTGCAACGGGGGGACGGGCCGTTGACCGACAAGCCGAAAGGCAAGGAGCACGAGTCGTCGCTGCCGGGCATTCTCGGCACGATCGACAGCCTGATCAGCCGCATTGAATCGGTGATGTTGGCGGTCGGCGTTTTGCTGATGGCGGCCAACACGATCTCAAACGTGATCGGCCGCTTCGTCTTCCAGTCGAGCCTTTTCTTTTCGGAAGAGCTCAACCGCATCCTGATCATCCTGATCACCTTCGCCGGCATCAGCTACGCCGCGCGCCAGGGCCGTCACATCCGGATGTCGGCGATCTACGACGCCATGCCGCCGTCGATACGCAAGCCGATGATGATCGTCATCGCGCTGGTTACCGCGACCTTCATGTTCGGCCTGTGCTGGTATTCATACGGCTACATCATCACCCAGGCGGGGCGCGGCCGCGTTTTGCCGGCGTTGCAGATCCCGGTCTGGTGGACGCTGGTCTGGGTCCCGGTCGGCTTCTTCATGACCGGAATGCAATATCTCCTCACAGCCATCAAGAACGTGCAAGAGAAGGACATCTACCTCTCGACCAACGTTCTCGAAGGCTATGAGGCCGACGAGCAAGAAGTCTGAGGGGGCGGGCATGGCACTGACAATCTTCTCCATCATGATCGTGCTTCTGCTGCTCGGGTTCCCGATGATGATCCCCCTGATCGTCGGTGCCTTCGTTGGCTTCTATATGATGCTGAACGGCTTCGGGCAGATGGAAACAATGGTCCAGCAGTTCATGGCGGGCATCCGACCGGCCTCGCTGATTGCAGTGCCGATGTTCATCTTCGCCGCCGATATCATGACGCGCGGCCAGTCGGCCAACCGGCTGATCGACATGGTCATGAAGTTCGTCGGACACGTGAAGGGCGGCCTGGCGGTGTCGACGGCGGCAGCCTGCACCATGTTCGGCGCGGTTTCGGGCTCCACCCAGGCAACGGTTGTGGCGGTCGGCAGCCCATTGCGGCCGCGGATGCTGAAGGCTGGCTACAAGGACAGCTTCGTACTGGCGCTGATCGTCAATTCCTCCGACATCGCCTTCCTGATCCCGCCGTCGATCGGGATGATCATCTACGGCGTGGTGTCGAACACCTCGATTTCCGAATTGTTCATCGCCGGCATCGGGCCCGGGCTTCTGATCCTGGTGCTGTTTTCCATCTACAGCGTGATCTACGCCTACCGGTACGACGTGCCCACCGAGGAACGCGCAAGCTGGCGGGCGCGGCTCGCCGCCGTGCAGCAGGCCCTGTGGCCGCTTGGCTTCCCGATCATTATCATCGGCGGGATCTATGGTGGTATCTTCTCGCCAACCGAGGCGGCGGCGGCGTGCGTCCTATACGCGCTGGCTCTCGAGGTCGTCGTTTTCCGGTCGATGAGCCTGGCGGACGTCTACAGTACCGCCAAGTCGACAGGGCTGATCACGGCGGTCGTGTTCATCCTCGTTGCTGCGGGTGCGGCCTTCTCCTGGATAATTTCGTTCGCGCAGATCCCGCAGGCAATCCTGGGCTCAATCGGCATCGATGAAATGGGGCCGATCGCGGTGCTGTTCGTTATCTCGATCGCCTTCTTCATCGGCTGCATGTTCGTCGATCCCATCGTGGTGATCCTCGTCATGGTTCCGATCTTCGCACCGGTTGTCGAATCCGTCGGGCTGGATCCGGTGCTCGTCGGCACCGTCGTCACGCTGCAGGTCGCGATCGGATCGGCGACGCCGCCGTTTGGCTGCGATATCTTTACGGCCATTGCCGTGTTCAAGCGGCCTTACATCGAGGTCGTCAAAGGCACGCCGCCCTTCATCATCATTCTGCTCGGCGTGTCGGTTGCGCTGATCTTCTTCCCGCAGATCGCGCTGTTCCTGCGTGACCTGGCCTTCGCGAAATGAGGGAGGACCAAGTGTTCAAGCATATCCTCGTGCCGATCGACGGCTCCGAAAACGCCCTGGGGGCGCTGGAGAAGGCGGTAGACCTCCAGAAACTGTGCGGCGCGAAGCTGACGATCCTGACCATCTATCGGCACCATTCGATGCTCGAAGCGTCCTTCTCGATGGTGCGTCCGCAGGAACCGGAGAACATGGACGATATCATGCGCGGTGCCGCAAAAGAGGTCGCAGAACACGCCAAGGCGCGGGCTGTGGAACTGGGTGCGACGGAGCCAAGGGCTTTCGTGAAGAACGGCCCCGTGGCTCGCAACATCGTTGCCTTCGCCGAGGAGCACGGCGTCGATCTCATCGTGATTGGCAGCCGTGGGCTGGGGTCGATCGAGAGCTATCTGCTCGGCAGCGTTTCTCACAAGGTGACGGGCATGGCGAAATGTCCGGTGCTCGTCGTGTGATCGGATGTCCACCATACCCACAGTACAGCGTTCTCCGATCAGCCCCGAACTGGAGTCGTCCGCCGTAACGCGCTTCGGCCTGATTGCGCTTGCGACCGATCTTACCTCGGAACGTGACGCATGGCAGATCCTGTCGGCGGACCGCGCAGCGCTGTATGTGACGCGGGTTCCCTACGACAATCCGACCACGCCGGAGAACCTGGCCCGTATGGCGCCGCGGCTGACCGCCGCGGCAGACCTCCTGGTGCCCGGCATCGACCTGACCGCGATTTGCTACAGCTGCACCGCGGCCTCGGTTGAGATCGGCGATGCCGCGGTGGCCGATGCCATTCAGAAAGCCCGACCGGGCGTCCCGGTCGTCACGCCGCCGGACGCCGCCATCGCTGCATTCTCCGCACTGGGCATTAACCGGATCGTCCTGGTGACCCCGTATCTTGTTGAAACGACGGAACCGATGGCTGCCTATTTCGCCCGGCGCGGACTGGAGATCGTCTGCGCCCAGTGTCTTGGCCTTTCCGACGACAGGGAAATGGCGCGGGTCTCCAGCGCCAGTATTCTGGACGCCGTAGTAGCCGCCGACCGGCCCGACGCCGACGGTGTCTTCCTGTCCTGTACCGCGCTGCCCGCCCTTGCCGTTATCGATGCGATCGAGGAGCGGATCGGCAAGCCGGTCGTATCGTCCAACCAGGCGAGTTTCTGGCGCATGGCGCAGCTCGCTGGCCAGTCGCCCCTGCCGGGCGCACCGGGGCGGCTGTTTCGGCTTTCATCGACCAATCGCTCAACATGACCGATCTGACATTCGTGACCTTGGAGGAAATTGAGGCCGCCCGGACGGCGATCGCTGCCGCGATTCGCCGGACCCCCGTTGAGGTTTCAGCCAGCCTGAGCGAGCAGAACGGCGTACCGGTGATGCTCAAGCTGGAGCACCACCAGCACAGCGGCAGTTTCAAGTTCCGGGGGGCGACGAATGCGATCCTTTCGCTTTCCGAGTCCGAGCGCGCGGCGGGCGTGGTCGGTGTCTCCACAGGCAACCACGGCAGGGGGCTGGCCCGGGCTGCCGCCAGCGCCGGCGTGCGTTGCATCATCGCGATGTCCGAACTGGTGCCCGACAACAAGGTCGAGGCGATCCGCGGCGAGGGCGCGGAGGTGCTGATAAGCGGGCGCAGCCAGGACGAGGCGCAGCGCGAGGTGGACCGGCTTGTCGCCGACGGTATGACGATGATCCCGCCGTTCGACGACCGCCGCATCATCGCCGGACAGGGCACCCTCGGTCTGGAGATGCTCGAGGACATGCCGGAGATGGAAGCCGTCCTGATCCAGCTTTCCGGTGGCGGGCTGATCTCCGGCGTGGCGGCGGCGCTGAAGGCGTCCCGGCCAGGCATTCGCGTCATCGGCGTTTCGATGGAGCGCGGCGCTGCGATGCATGAGAGCCTGCGGGCCGGACGCCCTGTCGAAGTCGCGGAACTGCCGACGCTCGCCGACAGTCTCGGCGGTGGCGTCGGCCTTCAGAACCGGCACACGTTCGCGATGGTTCGCGAACTCGTCGATGAGGTCGTGCTTCTGTCCGAACCGGAGATCGCCGCCGGAATCCATCATTGCTACTGGCATGAACGCCAGATCGTGGAAGGCTCCGGCGGGGTCGGCGTTGCCGCGCTACTGGCCGGCAAGATTGCGCTCGGGGGACCGACGATGCTTTTGCTCAGCGGCGGGAACATCGACATGGCGCTTCATCACCGGATCATTTCCGGAGAAGCGGTCGACATGGCCGAGGACGCAGCCTGATGCCGACGATCCGGATTCTGACCGAGGCGGAACTGCGGTCCGCCGTTCCGCTCGACGGGGAGGCAGTCGCGTGCGTGGAGACCGCGTTTCGGGCGCTTGCCCGGGGCGGTGTCGTGATGCCGCCGATCCTCTCGATGGCGATCGCCGACTACAACGGCGAAGTCGACGTGAAGACAGCGTATGTTCCCGGCATCGGGAGCTTCGCGCTGAAGGTCTCGCCCGGATTCTTCGACAACCCGGAGATAGGGCTGCCGTCGACCTCGGGCCTGATGATCCTGTTCTCTGCGAAGACGGGACAGGTCGAGGCGCTGCTGCTGGACAACGGTTATCTGACCGACGTGCGCACCGCTGCCGCCGGTGCTGTTGCCGCCCGCCATCTTGCGCGGCCCGATGCGCGATCGGCCACGATCCTCGGCACGGGAATGCAGGCCCGCCTGCAGCTCAAGGCGCTGACGCTGGTACGCCCCATCGAGCGCGCGGTGATATGGGGGCGTGATCGGGGCAAGGCGGACGCTCTCGCCGCAATGATGACCGGCGCGATCCAGGTCCCTGTCGAGGCGGCGACGGATCCGGAACGTGCGGTTGCCGGAGCCGATATCGTCGTCACGACGACGCCGGCGACCTCGCCGATCCTGAAGGCCGACTGGCTGAGGCCCGGCCAGCACGTCACGGCCATGGGGTCCGACCAGCATACAAAGAACGAGCTCGAACCCGCCTGTTTCGCGCGCGCCGACCTCTATGTGCCCGACCGGTTGAGCCAGACTAGGAGCCTGGGCGAGTTGCGCAGCGCCATCGATGCCGGGCGTGTCGCGGCGGACGCGGAGTTTGCCGAACTCGGCGCGGTCGTCGACGGGCAGGTGCCGGGCCGCACCACGCCGGAGCAGATTACCGTGGCCGACCTGACCGGGACGGGTGTGCAGGACACCGCCATTGCCACGCTGGCGCGCGAGCGCGCGGCCGCCAGCGACGCGGGCACCGATTTCACCAGCTGATGCATAACGAGACCGAAGTGATGCCGACACCGACGTTTCATTTTTCCCGGCGGG
>CAJQNW010000311.1 GCA_905479765.1 uncultured Tepidamorphus sp.
TGCCGACCAGTTTGCGCTGGTCCTTGCCGATGATCGATTCCGTGCCGACCGGTGCGGTCATCGGCTCCAGTGTCGCCAGCCATGCTAGCTTATCGGCGGATAGCTCGCCGCCAGCAGCGCTGGAAAGCGCGTCTTCGACCACGCCTAATTCAAGGCTTTTGGTCGTGCCCGAATAAGACCGGGACTTCCAGCCACCGCCGCTGACTTCGACCGCGCTGTAATCTTCGCCGTCGCTTGAAACCGGCGTGTTGGGATCCGCTTGCGCGACCGCCAGTGGCAGGCCGATCAGTGCCGCCCCCAGCGCTACTCCGAACTTTGAAAATGCCATCCTTGTCATCCTTCCAGACAATTCGATTCAGGACGCGTTCGGCAGACCGCCAGCCATAGTGGCCACTGTCCCAGCCGCCCGTTCCGTTCGTCCAGAGTGTTGGCTAGCAGCCTTCGCCGAGTCAAGCAACTGTCGGCACGACAGGGGATTTGCGGCCGCGTTAAACTTCAGAAAACGTAGAATAAATGCCCGATCACACGCCAAGTTTAGGGCATTAAAAGACTTAACTTAGACTAAAAACAGCGTATAATTGAAAATTAAATCCAACAAATATTGCAATAACAGATACTATAGAATAAAATACACTTCAATATATGGAACTATATTTAAAATATCAGCGATAGATTTACAATTTAGAGGCAAACAAAATTGTCACCGGGCCAATTGGCCGCACTCCCCCGCGACGATTTGCATTCGGCCTACGCCGAATTGCTGGCCTCATACGTCTAAAGCCACAGCGCGAAAATACAGTTCCGCCCGGCGCGGTAAGCCGCTTCATGCCCGGCCTTGAAACCGACATCCGCAATTCGCACAGTGTGGCCTGATTCGACATGAATGGACCGGAGCGAATGATCATGCAGCGACACGGCAAGATACTGGCAGCGCTTGTGGGCCTCGCCTGCGTCATCGGCGGCGGTCTCGTATCGGCGCCTCCGGCAACTGCGGCGAACTGTCATGGCGGTGCCACATTCGCCCAATGGCTCGACGGTGTCCGCGCCGAAGCTGCCCAGCAAGGCATCTCGCAAGGGACGATCCAGTCGGCCCTGTCGGGCGTCCGCTACGACCAGTCCATCGTCAACCGCGATCGCGGCCAGGGCGTGTTTTCGCAGAGTTTCCTCACCTTTTCCGATCGCATGGTCAACTCCTACCGCCTGCAGCACGGCGCCAAGCACCTGGCGAACAAGCAGCAGATGTTCTCCGCAATTGAGCAGCAGTACGGCGTGCCCGGCCCGGTAATCGTCGCATTCTGGTCGCTGGAGACCGATTTCGGCGCCAACAACGGCGACTCCAACACGCTCAACGCGTTGGCGTCGCTGGCCTACGATTGCCGTCGTCCGCAGCTGTTCCGCGAGCAGCTTCTCGCAGCCCTGAAGATCGTCGAACGCGGCGACCTGGCACCGGCCGAGATGCGCGGCGCCTGGGCCGGCGAACTCGGCCAGACCCAGTTCCTGCCCAAGGACTACTATGAGACCGCCGTCGATTTCGACGGCGACGGCAAGCGCAACCTGATCAAGAGCTCGGCCGACGCGCTGGCGTCGTCGGCAGCGCTTCTGCGCAAGCACGGCTGGCGCGCCGGCGAGCCGTGGCTGGAGGAAGTGAAGGTTCCCGGCAACATTCCCTGGGACCAGGCCGACATCGCCATCCAGCACCCGCGCGCGCAATGGGCCAAGCTCGGCGTGACCCGCGTCAACGGATCGCCGCTGCCGGCCGACAATCTGCCTGCCTCCCTGCTCCTGCCGATGGGACGCGACGGCCCGGCGTTCCTCGCCTACCCCAATTTCCAGGTCTACCTGCAGTGGAACCGGTCACTGGTCTACGCCACGACGGCGGCCTATCTTGCCACCCGTCTTGCCGGCGCGCCGAAGGTCAGCCGCGGCAATGCCAACGCAGGAGCGCTCAGCCGCAACCAGATGATCGAGCTGCAGAAGGCGCTCGTCGCGCGCGGCTACGACGTCGGCAAGGTCGACGGCATTCTCGGCGCCAACACCCGCGCCGCCGTCAAGGCGGTTCAGGCGCAACTGGGCATGCCGGCGGATTCCTATCCGACGCCGGAGCTTTTGCAGAAATTGCGGTAGCGACACCGCGACCGATGTCGCACGGGAGCTGGCATCACACGGTGATGTCGAGCAGGATACCGGTATGCGATTGGTCTTGCTGATCCTTGCGCACGGCCTCTGAGGCCGTCGTCGCGCGCACAGCCTCCGCCGCCAGCGACCCGCCGGGTACAACCGCTTGGTCGCGGTTGCTTTCCTGCACACGATGGCTTCGAGATCCACCTCGCGTGTCTGGTCCTGGCGCTGACGATAGGCTTGATCGAGTTCGGCCCGCCGCTCCAGACGCGGATCGCAGCCGCTTGTGCAGGCTAAGCCTATGGCTTCGGACATCCGGGTCGCCTCTTTGAACGCAGGCAATCCTGGCGGGCTATCCTTAAGGCTTGCTGTCGCCGGACGTGCAAATACCCCACAACCCCGTAAATTCCCGATCAAACCCGTGTGATTGGGCGATTGCCGGGTCTCTCAGCGCCGCGCCGTCAGGCGGACCGGCCCCTCCTCCGTCAGCACCGCGACATCCGGATGAAAGGCGTAGACCACGAAGGCGAAGGTCACGTCATGGACGAGCGGCTCGCCGCTGACGGCATCCGTGACGGCGACCGATCCGACCTCTCGGCCCTTGGCGATCTCGCCCGTATCGAGCGCCGAGGCGACGCCCTCTCTCCAGGCGAGCCGGATCCCGTCAACCTCGATCTTGCCGGCGCTGCGCAAATGCGGCAGCGTGACGGCGGTGATGTCGTCGCCGCGCCGCACCACGACCACGCGGACCATCGGATCGACCTCCTCGGGCAGGTCGCCCTTGAACAGCTCGAACGGCCCGGCACGCGTGTCGTACTCGGCATAGGGATTGCGGCCGTAGGGCCGCGCGCCGGGATCGCCCGGCACCAGCACCTCGCCTTCGGGATGCATTGCCTTGAAGGCTGCGAAGGACACCACCCGCGAGGGGATCATCGTCAGTTCAGTGCCGGCAAGCGTCCCGACGATGCCTTCGCCGGTAAACTGCTGCCACCAGCTCTCGGTCTGCCGGTCGTACATGACGAGGTCGGAGTTTCGCAGAAGCCCGGTCGTGCCGAACGCGAGAACCCTCTCGCCGTGCCGCCGGTCGAACACGATCGAGGCGTTGCACAGCGGGCAATAGGTAACGGCCACCGGTCGATCCGCGATCACATCGTTGACGATCTCGTGCCAGGTCAGCACCGACAGCGGATAGGCCCGCGCCACCCCGTCGACGTCCAGCATGATAACCGGTTCGCGGTCGGCGAAACCGCTGACGGACGACGCCGGTTCAAAGCGCGGGTCGTCGATAGAGGGAATACCGTCGCGCGGCGGCCCGCCGGACACTATCTCCTCGAGCGGCACCAGCGCCTTGTCGAAATCCGTCTTCCAGCCCTGCCGCTTCCAGACCTCCGGCGAGGCGAACGCCGACCCTGCAATCGCCAGGCTGACCATGACGATCGTTGCTCCGACCAGATGCCGCATCGGCCGACCCTCCCTGTTCATTGCCGCCAGCTTCGCCTTATGGTGCGGTCACGGACCAATCAAAGTCGGGTGAAGGCGCCTCCCCACCGGGGCGAATTGGGCAGTGTCTCTTGGCACGAAACAGGACAAGCCGATGAGCCAGGAAACCGGACTCCGCCTCGCCGCCGGCAATCTGCGTGCCGAGATCTTTCCCCGGATCGGCGGCGCGCTGGGCGGCTTCTGGTCGGAAACCTCGGATGGCCCCGTCGACTGGATGCGCCGTGCCGATCCGGCCGCGATCGCCGCAGCCGATGCGCACGGCATGGCCTGCTATCCGCTGGTGCCGTTTTCCAATCGCATTCGCGACGGCCGCTTCGCCTTCGATGGCCGGGATATACAACTGCCCCTCAACTTCCTGCCGCACCCCCACGTCATCCACGGCCACGGCTGGCAGGCGCGGTGGCAGGTTGCCGAGACAAGCGAGACAATGGCTGACCTGGAATACCGCCATGAGGCTGACGCCTGGCCGTGGCCCTACCTTGCCGAGCAGCGTTTTCACATGAGCGACGACGCGCTGACCATAGCGATCTCCCTGACCAATCTCGGCGACACCGTCATGCCGGCCGGCATCGGCCTGCACCCTCACTTCCCGCGTGATCGCGATACCACGATGTCCGGATCTGTCGAGGGCTTCTGGAACTCCGACGCCGAGGTGATGCCGACGACCCTTGGATCCGCGGAAGTCGTCTGGCCGGCGAACACCCCGCTTCATGTCGACAGGGTAACACTCGACAATTGCTTCACCGGATGGGGCAAGACGCTCGATATCCGGTGGCCGGGGCGCGCGCTACGTGTCAAGGCGCTCGGCCCCCTCGACAATCTGATCGTCTTCACCCCGCCGGGTCGGTCGTTCTTCTGCGCCGAACCGGTTTCGCACATCATCGACGCCGTCAATATGGCCGAAACTCGCGACGACACGGGGCTGGTAGCATTAGCGCCGGGTGAGACGCTCGACGCGACCATCAGCTTCCGTCCGTTACCGTAGCGCGTGATCGCAATCACCGGCTGGGCCCCGTATCATATCCGGGGCACGAGACCTGTCATTGGGGCACAGCTGCAGCACGAAAACAGACCTCGTGTCCCGGACGTGATCCGGGACCCAGAAGCGGCAGGCACAAGGCGAAGCTACTGACTTGGCAAAAACGGCTGGATCTCGATCGCACGGTCCGGAGAAACCGTGATCATGCTGTCCTCGGGCACGGGTTTCCAGCCGTCGTGATCCTGATCGTAGGGTTCCGAGGCGATCACCACGCCGCTGTCCGTGTTCCGGTAATAGAGCGTCGGTCCCCTGTGATTGCTCGCCCACCGGAACGCGTGCAGGCGCTCGCCGTCGGTATGGACCCCGGCGAAATACACCGGCTCTTCGACGCCTTGCTCCTGCTTCACGGCGACGATATCCGACAGCGTCGCCGCCATCGCCCTGGCCGGATCGCTTTCGAGCCCGTGCCCCAGCGCGATCAGAAAGATTGCCTCGCTGTCGCTCCCGCCCTTGCGTTCGCCGTAGAGCGTGTCCGGGATCATGGCTTCGATGGTGCGGCGTATCCGGCTGAACCCGCCGATCTCGCCGTTGTGCAGGAACAGGTGCCGTCCCACCGCGAAGGGATGGCAATTCGCCGTCGCCACTTCGCCCGATGTCGCAGCGCGGATGTGGCCGGCGAAAATCGGCGCCCGGATCTGCTGGCACAGCGACAGCAGATTGGCATCGCCCCAGGCCGGCCGCAGCGACCGGTAGCGGCCCGGCTCCTGGCGCTCACCGTACCAGCCGATACCGCAGCCATCGCCATTCACCGTGTACATCGATTCCAGAGCCGCCCGGGACTGGCTGATCAGCGAATGCGTCGGGTCGGAGAGCTGCGTTGCGAGAAAAACGGGTTCGCCCGAATAGGCGACGAAACGGCACATCGGCGCGGCCTCCCAGCCATTGGATTGGACCAGTATCGCCGACTCGCCGGCGCGCGAGAAGGTCCGCGTGGAAGCACTCGCTACACGGTCGAGCTTACCCCCAACCGAACAGCGACGTCGGCGAGCCTCCTGTCCCGCGTCCACAGGCCGGTGTCAGGCGTCAGCCGGACCGAAGCGAGGAGATGGGCGTCGACATATCCGATGCCGAGACCGTACAGGGCATGCTTGTCAATCAAGGCGAGCACTTCATCGTCCCGGGCCGAGACCGTGAGCGGCAGATCGCTCAGGGCGCCGAGGATCGTTTCGCGCTGACGCAGATTGCCGAGCGCGATTTCGCCGATCACGAAGGGATGGGCCAGCACACGCCCGGCTTCAAGCGCTCCCGCCAGCGCCTGATCGCCCTTGCGCAAATGATCGATCCAAACCGACGTGTCGACCAGGATCATGCCAAAGGAGTCAGTATCTGGAGGGTTCGGCGCGGCGTCGCGGAACCGGTTTCAAATCCGGCTCGCTGCCGCCAAGGCGGGCAAGCCTCTGCGCGCTTTCGCGCTCGATCAAGGCATTCAAGGCCTCGCGCACCAGCGCGGACTTCTCCTTGAGGCCGGTCAGCTTGGTCGCCTTGTCCAGAAGATCGTCGTCAAGCGCGAGCGTCGTGCGCATCCGATTGCCCTCGTTGCGTAGGCACGGAATATGGCATCAAATGATGCCTAATTCAATGCCTCTCACACCGCCACGGGCAGTTCCACGATGCCTTCCTCGCCGAACACCCGTCGATAGCGCTCGATCTCGTCTGCGGGGCCGGTCGCCTTGGTGATGTTGTCAGACAGCTTCACCGCCGGACGGCCGTTGGCTTCGGTTACCTTGCAGACCAGCGAGATCGCCTTGAGCCGCCCATCGACGCCGCTGGGCGCACATCCGCGGAAATCGTTGGTGAGATTGGTGCCCCAGCCGATCAGCACGTTCACCTTGCCGCGCAGATGGCGGACGGCCTCCTCGATGGTGTCGACATCCATGCCGTCCGACAGGACCACCGCCTTCTCCATCGGGTCTTCGCCGAAGGATTTCCAGTAGGCGATCAGTTCCTCGGCGGCCTCGATCGGCGGCTTGGAGTCCGGCCGCGCGCCCTTCCAGCGGGGCACCCAGTCCGGCGCGTTGCGCAGGAAGTTCGTGGTGCCGAAGCAGTCCGGCAGCACCACCTTGAGGTTGCCG
>CAJQNW010000312.1 GCA_905479765.1 uncultured Tepidamorphus sp.
GATATCCGCCGCGGCGCGCTCGGCAATCTTTCGTATCCGAGGCCGGATCCGCGCGGGGTCGCGGTATCCCTGGACGCGAAGAATGCGTTCAGCATCGACCGGAAAACCCTCTGTTCTCCAAGCACTTACTTCGTTTCGCACGGTTGTTTCGTCCACCGGTTCGTCAGCGCTCAGTTGTCATTCCCAGCAGCCAGTCCGGCAATCGCCGCGGCGTGGATTTCGTCGTATTTCGCCTCGATTTCTTCGGCGAGCGCCTCTGCGGCGCTCACAGCGTCTCCATCCTTCTCCACGCGGCGTCCACGCCGCCATTCCTCCAGATATTGGTCTGTTCCCGCCAATCCGCGGCGCATGGCGACCATATCGATCAGTTCCTGGAAACGCGGGCTCAACTGGATCTTGTGGGTTCCACTTTCGTCGCGCGCCTCGATCATCGAGGGGATATCCTGCCAGCTCAGGATGCTGCATTTCGCCACTGTGGTGATCTCCGGTCGGGTTCTTGGTCGATACACCCTAATCGGCATCCCGGATGCGGCCTGTTGCGTTCACGAATCCGGATTGCATTTCCGCGACCTCACGACGCGGCTTGCCGCTTGGCCGCGAGATTCCTAGTATGCGCGCCCCGAGCCGGCAAAAAGCCGAGCCAGTCATCACGTCAAGCGGATATCGATTGCCATGTTGGAAGCCCTGCGTAAAAGCGCCACCGGTTGGGTTGCGAAACTGCTCATCGGACTGCTGGTCCTCAGTTTTGCTGTCTGGGGCGTCGCCGACATTTTCACCGGCTATCGCGGCGATGACGTGGCGATTGTCGGCGAGACGCCGGTCACCATCCAGGAATACCAGGCCTCCCTGCAGCAGGAGATCCAGCAGGTATCGCGCCAGGTCGGGTCGTACCTGACCATGGACCAGGCCCGTTCACTCGGCATCGACAGGCGCGTGCTTGGCCGGATGATGGCCGAGGCCGCTTTGAATGACGAAGCCCGCAACCTGGGGCTCGGTATCACCGACGCCGTGATCGCCGATAGCATCCGCCAGGATCCTTCCTTCCAGGCGCCCGGCGGCCAGTTCGACCAGAGCTACTTCCAGCAGGTGATCCGTGCCTCGGGTTACTCTGAGGCAGGGTACGTCGCACAGCAGCGCAACAATCTGACCCGCCAGATGATCGCCGAGGCCGTTGGTGGAGGCATGGAGGCGCCCGAAGTTCTCGAAAAGGCGATCGATCGCTATCGCAACGAGACCCGCTCGGCGGAATATATCGTCGTCACTTCGGCCATGATCGATCCGATCGCCGAGCCGACCGAAGAAGAGTTGCGCACCTACTACAATGAAAACAAAGCGGAATTCCGCGCACCCGAATTCCGAAAGGTCGCCGTTCTCGCAGCGTCCCCGGCTGAACTCGCGCCGACCATCGAAGTCAGCGAGGACGAACTGAAGGCGTCCTACGACGCCGATCCAGACCGTTTCGGAGCCCCGGAGCGCCGCACCATCGAGCGGATCGTGTTCGACGACCTTGCGGCGGCCGAGCAGGCCCGCGCGGAGATTGAAGGCGGCAAGAGTTTCGAAGATGCGGCAAACGACATCGGCCTGACCGAGGACGACCGCAAGCTCGGCACGTTGACCAAGGATGGTATTCTCGATCCGGCTATCGGCACCGCCGCCTTCGATCTTGCTGTCGGCGATGTCAGCCAGCCGGTTCAGGGCACCTTCGGCCCCGTGCTGGTCCGCGTGACCGAGATAGTTCCGGGAGTAAACCGCACCTTCGAGGAGGTACGCGACGAAATTCGCATCGACCTTGCCACCAAAAAGGCTTCCGACAGCATTCTCGACACTTACGACGCCGTCGAGGACGACCGGGCGGCCGGCATGACGCTCGCCGAGATCGCACAAAAGCAGGGCCTGTCGTACCGGGAAATAGAAGCCCTCGATAATCAGGGCAATGCCCCCGACGAGAGCAGCGTGTCCGGTCTGCCCGAAGCCCCCGGCTTCCTCTCCGAGGTGTTCGCAACCGATGTCGGCGTCGAGGCCGATCCGCTGCAGACCCGCGGCGACGGCTGGGCGTGGCTCGACGTGCTGGACATTACCGCGTCGCGCGAACGCACCTTCGAGGAAGCCCGCGAGAAAGTCGCAGAGGCCTGGCGTGCCGAGCAAACCCGCGACGCCGTCGCGGCGAAGGCTAAGGACGTCGCCGACCAGCTGCGCGGCGGGCGCTCCTTCTTCGAGATGGCCGAGGAGCTCGGCACCACCTCGGGGCTTGCCGGTCCGATCAAGCGCGGCTCCACTGACGGACCGTTCGGCGCTTCAGCGGTTCAGCTGCTGTTCACGACAGCTGAAGATTCAGTGACTTCGACCTCGGCTGCCACCGCCCCCAGGCGGGTCGTCTTCCGCGTCACCGATATCGAGGTGCCGCAGTTCCAGCGTGGCCAGGCCGACGAATACGCGGCAGAAATCGTCAACGGCATGTCCAACGACATTCTCGGCCAGTATCTGCAGGAACTCGAAGGCCGGATCGGCTCGACGATAAATCAGCAAGCGCTGCGCCTCGCTCTTGGCGAGAGCCCCCAGTAAGACCTGGTGACGCAATATGAGAACGGGGTGTACGGCCCCGTTTTCAACCGCATGACTTTGGGCCAATCTCCAGGGCTTCTTTACGAAAGCACCTCGATTTTCCGCTCATTCCAACCAAGGCGGACTCCGGAAGCATCATCTGCTTAGGCGCAGCGTCCCGCCCAACTCTTGCAACCGCGGGCGCTTTACGGCACGACAGGGACGCACGGGACAGGAAACATGCAACCGACAAGCCTCAAGGACTTCATTGGCAAGGTCGCGGCCGGTGTGCCGCTGAGCCGGCAGGACGCCACACACGCCTTCGACATCATCATGTCGGGCGAAGCGACGCCGACGCAGATTGGCGGCGTCCTCATGGCGTTGCGCGTGCGCGGCGAAACCGTCGACGAGATAGCCGGCGCCGTCACCACCATGCGCGCCAAGATGCTGCCCGTGACCGCGCCCGCCAATGCCATCGACATAGTCGGCACCGGTGGCGACGCGGCTGGCACCTACAATATTTCGACGTGCTCGGCGATCGTCGTGGCCGCCTGCGGTGTGCCGGTAGCCAAGCATGGCAACCGCGCGCTGTCGTCGAAATCGGGCGCTGCCGACGTGCTCGGTGCACTGGGCGTCGATATCGAGCTTTCGCCGGAGAAAATCTCTGACTGCATCGCCCAGGCCGGCGTCGGCTTCATGTTCGCGCCCGCCCATCACGCCGCTATGAAGCATGTCGGCCCAAGCCGCGTCGAGCTGGGAACCCGCACGATCTTCAACATCCTCGGCCCCCTCTCAAATCCCGCCGGCACGAAGCGCCAGATGATCGGCGTCTTCGCCCACGAATGGATCGTCCCGATGGCCGAGGTACTGTCTTCGCTCGGCTCCGAACACGTATGGGTCGTGCACGGGTCGGACGGATTGGACGAGATCACCACGACCGGGCCGACGCATGTCGCCGAGCTGATCGACGGACAAGTCCGTACCTTCGAGATCTCACCGGCCGATATCGGCCTTCCTACCGCAAATCCGGACGATCTGAAGGGCGGGGACGCCGCGACGAATGCCGCCGCCATCCGCGCTCTTTTAGGCGGCGAACATAGCCCCTTCCGCGATATCGTAATTTTCAATTCCGCCGCTGCCCTGCTGGTCGCGGGACAGGCGGCAACACTGACCGAGGGCGCCGAACTCGCCGCGCGGGCGATCGATTCAGGCGCGGCGCTCGCCTGCCTGCAGAAACTCGTTTCCGTTTCGAACGGGTGAGGCCATGGCCGACGTTCTGAAAAAGATCGAAGCTTACAAGCGCGAGGAGATCGCCGCTGCCAAGGCGGCCTGCCCTCGCGCCGAAATGCAGTCCGCCGCCCGCGACGCATCGCCGGTGCGCCCGTTCAAGGCCGCGCTGGACGCGCGTATCGAGGCCGGCGAGACAGCGCTGATCGCCGAGATCAAGAAAGCCAGCCCGTCCAAGGGCTTGATCCGCGCAGACTTCGATCCTCCGGCGCTGGCCAGGGCCTACGAGGCCGGCGGCGCGGCATGTCTGTCGGTCCTCACCGACGCCCCCTCCTTCATGGGTAGCCCGGACTATCTGACCACCGCGCGCGCTGCGGTTACGCTGCCGGCGCTTCGAAAGGATTTCCTGTTCGATCCCTATCAGGTCGACGAGGCGCGCGCCTGGGGCGCCGACTGTATCCTGATCATCATGGCGGCCGTGACCGACGACGAGGCGGCAGCCCTTGAGGACGCTGCCGAAGCTTACGGCATGAGCGTGCTGGTCGAGATCCACGACGAGCGAGAGCTCGACCGGGCCTTGCAGCTGAGATCCAAGCTGGTTGGCATAAACAACCGCAATCTCAGGACCTTCGAGACAAGCCTTGAGACATCTGTTGAACTGGCTAAATACATTCCGTTAGGTTATACGCTGGTCGGCGAAAGCGGCGTTTTTACGCCAGCCGACGTCGCCCGGCTCGCCGGAGAAGGGATTAACGCGATCCTCGTCGGCGAAAGCCTGATGCGCCAGGACGACGTTATGGCAGCGACCCGGACGCTGTTGTCGCGCACTGCGGCGAACGCTGCGGAATAGGCGCGATGTCCACCGGCAAGGCCCTCACCCACCTCGACGAGACCGGCACGGCCCGGATGGTCGATGTCTCCGACAAAGCCTCCACCGCCCGTTCGGCGACCGCCGAGGGCTGGGTGCGCATGAAACCCCAGACGCTCGAGCTGATCGTCGGTGGCGAGGCCAAGAAGGGCGACGTACTGGGCACCGCCCGCATCGCCGGCATCATGGCCGCCAAGCGGACGCACGAGCTGATCCCGCTTTGCCATCCCCTCGCCTTGACCAAGGTGACCGTCGATCTGGAGCCGGTCGCCGCCGATAACGCGGTGCACGTGACGGCAACGGCCAAGGTCACCGGGCAGACCGGCGTCGAGATGGAGGCGTTGACCGCCGTCAACGTCGCCTGCCTGACGGTCTACGACATGGTCAAGGCGGTCGATCGCGGCATCGAGATCACCGGCATCCGCTTGACCGAGAAATCCGGCGGACGCTCGGGAACGTGGCGCGCCGGCGATCCCCAGCCGGACAGCTAGATCATGCCCCTCCTCTCAGTCGAAGACGCCCTCACCCGCATTCTCGACGGCGTTCGGCCGAAACCTGGCGAACGGGTCGCGCTCGACGATGTTCTCGACCGGGTGCTGGCGGAGAATATCGCCTCCCGGCGCACGCAGCCCCCCTGGGATACGTCGGCGATGGACGGATACGCCGTCCGTGCGGCCGATGTCGCGGCGGTCCCGGTGTCCCTAAAGGTAATCGGCGCGGCACCGGCCGGGCATGCCTTTGGCGGTCAAGTCGGCCCCGGCGAGGCCGTGCGCATCTTCACCGGCGCGCCGATGCCCGACGGTGCGGATGCGATCGTCATCCAGGAAGAC
>CAJQNW010000313.1 GCA_905479765.1 uncultured Tepidamorphus sp.
CCAAGGGTCAGTACGAGGGTGCCCAGGCGCTCGGTCTCGGCTATGGCCAGATGATGGGGCTTATCGTCCTGCCGCAGGCGCTGAAGCTGGTCATTCCGGGCATCGTCAACACCTTCATCGGGTTGTTCAAGGACACGACGCTGGTGCTGATCATCGGCCTGTTCGATCTGCTGGGCCAGGTTCAGTCGTCCTTCACCGATCCGACATGGTCGACGCCGACCCAGAGTCACACCGGGTATCTGTTCGCCGCGGCCGTGTTCTGGATCTTCTGTTTCAGCATGTCCCGCTATTCGATCTACATGGAAAAACGGCTTCATACGGGCCACCGACGTTGAGGAGCGTATAAATGTCAGAGGCAAGCACAACCGAAACCTCGGTCCCGCAGGTCGACAGGTCCAAGTTGACCGTCAGCGAGGAAACCGCCGTCGAGATGGTCGACGTCCACAAGTGGTATGGCGATTTCCACGTCCTGAAGGACATCAACCTGAAGGTCCAGAAGGGCGAGCGCATCGTCATCTGCGGTCCTTCGGGATCGGGCAAGTCGACGCTGATCCGCTGCATCAACCGGCTGGAGGAGCATCAGCAGGGCCAGATCCTCGTCGACGGGATCGAGCTGACCAACGACCTCAAGAAGATCGACGAGATCCGCCGCGAGGTCGGCATGGTGTTCCAGCACTTCAACCTGTTTCCCCACCTGACCATCCTGGAGAACTGCACGCTCGCGCCGATCTGGGTCCGCAAGATGCCCAAGAAGGAGGCCGAAGACGTGGCCATGGAGTATCTGACACGCGTGAAGATCCCCGAGCAGGCGGCCAAGTATCCCGGCCAGCTGTCCGGCGGTCAGCAGCAGCGCGTGGCGATCGCCCGCTCGCTGTGCATGAACCCGCGCATCATGCTGTTCGACGAGCCGACATCCGCGCTCGATCCGGAGATGATCAAGGAAGTGCTCGACGTGATGGTCGATCTCGCCCAGTCCGGCATGACAATGCTGTGCGTGACGCACGAGATGGGCTTCGCCCGCCAGGTCGCCAACCGCGTCATCTTCATGGACGCCGGCCAGATCATCGAACAGAACGAGCCGGAAGCCTTCTTCAACAATCCGCAGCACGAGCGCACCAAGCTGTTCCTCAGCCAGATCCTGCACTGACATAGCAGCGCTGCGGTGCTTAACAATGGGCGATTTAAGCCACCCATTTCGCATTTCAGGCAGACCGAATATGACGGCCCGCTTGAATAAGCGCTTCGGCAACCCCAAGATGCTGCCTTGTCTGTACACGATCAGGGCGAATCATGTCGTTGGAGTTCTACCTTGCCTATGCCGCGGCCTGTTTCGTCGCCATCGTGGTGCCCGGGCCGACGGTCACGCTGATCATCGCCAACAGCCTGACACATGGAACCAAGGCCGGCCTGCTCAATGTAGCAGGTGCCCAGTTGGCGGTTGGTGCGATGCTGGCGATCCTCGTGTTCGGCCTGTCGACCGTGATCGCCACGATGGGGTGGTGGTTCGACTGGGTGCGCCTTGCGGGCGCGGCCTATCTCATCTGGATCGGGTGGCGGCTTCTGCGGTCCTCGGGCGACATCGGCACCCTGGGAAGCGTGCCGGCGCCTCGTGGCGGTTTTGTTCTGCAAGGATTTCTGGTCATGGCCAGCAATCCAAAGACGCTATTGTTTTTCGGCGCTTTCATTCCGCAATTTGTCGATCCGGCCGGTAAATATGTGACCCAGGTCATAAGTCTGGGATTGATCGCGATGGTCATCGCCTGCCTTTCGGACGGGGCATACGCGGTTGTAACCGGGCGAACGGGATCGATGCTGTCGCGGGGCCGGATAAGGACGATCAACCGGATCAGTGGTCTCTTTATGATCAGCGGCGGCGCATGGCTGGCGGTGAGCCGGGTACGCTGAGGCGCGCGGGGGGGGCGTCTATTCCTCTCCCACTACGACGGGCAGGTCGTCGCGGCCGCCCCATTCCGACCAGGAGCCGTCATAGACCGAAGCCTGGCGGTTGCCCAGTATCTGCAACGCCAGCACCAGGATCGCCGCGGTCACGCCGGACCCGCAGCTCGTCACCACCGGCGTGCGGCGGTTGACGCCGATGGCTTCGAAAGCGGATTTGAGATCTGCATTGTCCTTTAAAACGCCATCCTCGGTCAGAAGCGCGTCCCAGGGCAGGTTGAGGCTGCCGGGCATGTGTCCGCCGCGCACGCCTTCGCGCGGTTCCGGCTCGGTGCCGGCGAAGCGTCCCGCGGGTCGTGCATCCAGTACGGTCTCGTATCCGTTCTTCAGCGACCGAAGCACATCGTCCGCGTCACGCACTGCGCCGTGGTCGAGCCGGGCGGTAAAATGCCGCTCCTGCCGGCGCACGGGGCCGGCTTCCACCGGCCTGTCCTCGGCAAGCCATTTCGGCAGGCCGCCGTCGAGCACGGCGACATCGGCGACGCCCATGACCCGGAAGGTCCACCAAACGCGCGCCGCGGAATAGAGGCCCGCGCCGTCATAGACGACAATGCGTTGTCCATCGCCGATGCCAAGTTTGCGCATCCGCGAGGAGAATTTCTCCGGCCGCGGCAGCATGTGGGGCAGGTCGCTGGTGGTGTCGGCGATCTCGTCAATGTCGAAGAACACCGCGCCGGGAATATGGTTTTCGCGATACTCCGCCTTGGGATCGCGATTCATCGGCGGTAGATACCAGGACCCGTCGACCACCACGAGATCGGGGGCTGACATGTGCTCGGCGAGCCAATCGGTGGAGACAAGAAATTGTGCGCGTTCGCCGGCCATTGTCTTCCTTCGTTCTGTCCGTTCAGTCCTTGCTGACCAGGCCACGTTTGTCGTGCCAGCCGGCGATCGATTCAAGGGGATACTCGTCGAATTGCTGATCTTTGTCGCCGATGTCCGGTTGCACCCAGTCCGGCGCATAGGCGAGCATCAGGTGCACCCGTTCCGGCGGCACCGGCAGGTCGGTGTCGATTGCCGAGGCGAACGGGTGCACGAGCTCCGGCCAGCGCGGGTCCCACACCCAGAGCGCGGAGCCGCATGTCTTGCAGAACCGTCGCTCGCCCTCGCTTTCCTCTCCGTCGATCCTGGCATGGAAAACCGAGATGTTCTCCTCGCCCTCGACCTTCAGCGTGCTCATGTCGCCGCCGAGGTTGATCGCGTAGCCGCCACCGCCCGCCGTCTTGCGGCAGATCGAGCAGTAGCAACGCATATAGGGGTAGGGCGTCGAAGACTGGAGCGAAAACGACACCGCTCCGCAGTGGCACGACCCTTCGAGCAGCATCGCGTCAGCCCCCGTCCGTGAAGGCAATGCGCACGCGGCGGTTCTGGGCGCCCTTGGATTCGATTTTGGTGACCACCATCGGTCCGATCTCGCTGGTGCGCGCCACATGCGTCCCACCGCACGGCTGCAGGTCGACCTCGCCGATCCGGATCAGTCGGATTTTCCCCGCGTTCTTCGGCGGCTTCACGCTCATCGTCTTGACGAGACCCGGATTGGCGTCCAGTTCCGCGTCGGTGATCCATTCGGTCGAGATCGCATGATCGCCGGCAATCAGCGCGTTGAGCTGTTCGCTCAATTCGTCCTTCGGCGGCACCGCTCCTTCGATGGCGAAGTCCAGCCGCCCGTAGTCATCCGAGATCTGCCCGCCCGTGACCGGATGCGGCATGACCACCGATAAAAGGTGCAGCGCGGTGTGAATGCGCATCCGTTTGTGGCGTGTCTCCCAGTCGATCAGCGCTTCGACCGGCTGGCCTGCTTCCGGCAGCGTACCGGCGTCGGCGGGGACGTGCACGATCTCGCCGGGGGTGTCGCCCTTGACTGCGGTCGCAACCGCGATGTTGGCGCCGCCAGCGGGCCGGAGGATGCCCGTGTCGCCGGGCTGCCCGCCGCCGGTCGCGTAGAACACCGTGCGGTCCAGCACGATGCCGCCGCGATCGTTGACGCCCAGCACGGT
>CAJQNW010000314.1 GCA_905479765.1 uncultured Tepidamorphus sp.
CGGGGCGATCGGCAAGCTGAAGCGGCTAGGGGTCAATCCGGTCGGCGTGCCGCTCGATTCAGACGGCATCCGCATGGACGCGCTCGAAGCGATCCTGAAGGACCTCGCCGGGCGTGGCGCCAGGCCGAAATTCATCTACACGATCCCGACGGTGCAGAACCCGACGGGCTCGATCATGCCGACGGAGCGACGCCGGCAACTGCTCGCGCTGTCGGCGGAGTACGGCGTGCCGATCTTCGAGGACGAATGCTACGCCGATCTCGCCTGGGAGGATGGCGCGCCGCCGGCGCTTTATGCACTCGACCCCACCCGTGTCGTCCATGTCGGCTCGTTCTCCAAGTCGCTCGCTCCAGCACTCAGGTGCGGCTACATCGTCGGGGGCTGGGACGTGCTGTCGCGCGTTCTCGCCCGCAAGACAGACGCCGGATCTCCCGCGATCGAGCAGATGGTCATCGCGGAGTACTTCGGCGCGCATTTCGACGACCACCTGTCGACGCTGAAACCGGCGCTCAAGCGCAAGCTCGACGTCATGGTCGAGGCGCTCGACCGCGAATTCGGAACATCGGCCGAATTGTTCGTGCCGAAGGGCGGCATCTTCCTGTGGCTCAAACTGCCGGATCATGTCGATGTGCGGACCTTCGCCCAATCCGCACTCGATCAGGGCGTCGCCTTCAACCCAGGGCCGGAGTGGGCCTGCGATCCGGACGCGGCGAAAAGCTACATGCGGTTGTGTTTTGCGCTTCCCACCGAGGACGTCATCCGCGACGGCATCGCCGAGCTGGCGCGCATCTGCTTCGAGCATACCGGCGTGCCGGAGCGCCGCGCCAACATCGCTCAGCGGTCTTGAGGGTCGGGCGATGCTGACGGAAGCGCCGAGCACGGTTCGCGATCTGCCCGAGGGCGTCTTCGTCGCCGATACGATCACCAAGCTGCCGGCCGGCGCGGCGGGTGGGGTCGTCGTATCGGGATCACATGGCGGGCGTTATCCCGGTTACATGGCTGCGGCCGGCGGCGTGCGTGCGGTGATCCTGTGCGACGCCGGCATCGGGCGGGACGAAGCCGGCATCGGGTCGCTGGCCTATCTCGAAGGCTTCGGCATCGCGGCAGCGGCTGTCTCGCATCTGTCCTGCCGGATCGGCGATACCGGCGACATGCTGGCGCGTGGCACGATCAGCCGGGCGAACGGGGTCGCGGCGGGGTTCGGTGTTATGCCAGGCGAGACGACGCTGGAGGCTGCGACAAAACTGCGTGCTGCGCCGCTCGTAGCAGTGTCTCCCGATCCACTGGGGGAAGCTCGCGGACTCGTCGACCAGCCCGGGTCCAGGCGGATCGTGCTGCTCGATTCCGCCGCGCTGGTGGGGCCGGACGATGTCGGGCAGATCGTCGTCACGGGATCGCATGGCGGCCTTGTCGGCGGCAATCCGACGATGGCGCTCCGGGTCGACGGCTTCGCCGCCGTCTACAACGATGCCGGCATCGGTATCGACAACGCCGGCATCGCGCGGCTGCCGGCGCTCGATGAGCGCGGTATCGCGGCCTTTACCGTTTCTGCCGAAAGCGCGCGCATCGGCGAGGCGCGGTCCAGCTACGAGGACGGCATCATCTCGGCGGTCAACCGGACGGCCGAAGCGATGGGCGCACCGGTGGGCGCACCGGCGCGCGACATTCTGCTTCGCTGGGCCGCCATGCCCGGCGCAGCCTGATCCGCGGACCGGGGGTATTTCGTGGAGCGCGACGGGACAGTCAAATCGGTGGAGCGGGCGGCGGCGATCCTCAAGCTGCTGGCAAGCGAGGCGATTGCCGGCTGGCGGCTGTCCGATATCGCGCGGTCGACGGGTCTTGGGAAAACGACCACGCACCGGCTGCTTGCCGCGCTGGCGGAAGCCGGGTTTGTCATTCAGTCACCCGAAACCCGCCGCTATTTCCTCGGCTACGAGATCATCCGTCTCGGACAGCTGGCGACGCGCTATGACATGGGCGAACTGGCCCGTCCTGCCCTTTTGCGCCTTGCTCGGGAAACCGGCGACACGGTTTTCATCTCCGTACGCGAGGGGCTCGATGCGCTCTGCCTGGCGCGCGAGGTCGGCGACTTCCCCATCAAGACGCTGACGCTTTCCGCCGGTGACCGGCGTCCTCTCGGTGTCGGCGCAGGCAGTCTCGCGCTGCTTGCCTTCCTGCCGGAGGAAGAGATCGGAGAGGTCATCGCCAGCAACGCGGCGCGGCTTGCCGACTATCCCCGCTTCAGCCCGTCCGATCTCGCCGATCTGACCGTGAAGACACGCAAATGGGGCCATTCCTTCAACGAAGGGCGGATCGTCACGGCGATGTGCGCCACTGGCGTCCCCGTGTTCGATCCGCGCGGCCGGGTCGTTGCCGCGATCAGCGTCGCTGCCATTCGCGAGCGCATGGACGACGAGAGGGTCGCCTGGATCGTCTCGCTGCTGCAGACCGAAGCCGACAAACTGCGCGCGCGCCTGACCGAAATAAGCCAGCCTGAGCCACAGAAGACCGCCTAGGTGGCGGCCCGGGTTCCGGTCGGATAGCGATCCGGCCATTCGGCCAGGACGTCGAGTATCCGGGCTACACAGGCTTGTGGTGTCGTCGCGCCGGTGTCGACCATGACATCGTAGTCGCAGAATGTGTGCACGACGTCGACCAGTCCCCGCGCGCGTCCGAGCACACGATCGCCGCGCGACCGCTCGCGCGGACGGCGGGCGCCATGGCGTCGAGGATATTTCGGAATACGGGGCCGAAGCGGGCCTCCACGCAGACCGGCGCGCCGGGTTCGGAGGTGATGACCATCTCGACACCGAGTGCCGTCAGGCTGTCGGTCTCGTGCTGATGGCTCGTGTCGGCGCCGCGGTAATAGCGGGGTGCCGACATGAAGACGAAATCGTCGAATCCGGTCACCAGGTAGGGGGATTCAATTTCGGCTTGCAAAGCCCTGCACAAGGTCGACTTGCCGGCGCTCGACGGGCCGTTCACGAGGATGAGGGCTGGCCATTTCATGGCCGTCAATTAAACCGGAGTGCGGTTTCGGAGACGTTACCGCTGCGTCATTTCACGTCTCGGCGAGCTTCAGGCCGATATAGCGATCGAGGACCGCGTGGTCTTCCAGCAGGTCCTTCGATGCGCCGCGGTGGGCAATGGTGCCGCGCTCGATGACGATTGCGTTTTGCGTCAGTGACAGGGCGATCTCGGCATGCTGCTCGACCAGCACCAGGGCAGAATGCCCGGCCGAGCCCATCTGTTCGATGGCCGCGGTCAGTTCCTCCACAACGACCGGGGCGAGGCCCTCCAGCGGCTCGTCGAGGAGCAGGATCGCCGGATTGGTCATCAGGGTGCGGGCGATGGTCAGCATCTGCTGCTCGCCGCCGGACAGCTGGTTGCCCATGTTCTGGCGGCGCTCGGCAAGGCGGGGAAACAGATCGTAGACGGCATCGATATCCCAATGGCCGGGGCGGGCCGCGACGGTCAGATTCTCCTCGACCGTGAGGGTTGGAAAAATATCGCGTTCCTGCGGCACCCAGCCGATGCCGGCACGGGCACGGCGAAAGGCGGCCTTGCCGGTCACGTCCTTGCCGCGCCAGCGGATCGTGCCGCGTTCGACATCGGTGAAACCCATGATGGTCAGCAGCAGGGTCGACTTGCCGACGCCGTTGCGGCCGAGGACGGCGAGGCTGCCGTATTCGGGTATCTCGAACGACATGCCATCGAGAACGATGGAGTCGCCGTATCCGGCGCGAACGTCGTTGAGCGCCAGCAGCGGCTCAGACATGATGCGCGCCTCCGGTGTGCGAACTGCCGAGGTAGACTTCGCGGACCTTCGGATCCGAGGAAATTTCCGCGGGCGTTCCCTCCATCAGGGTGGCGCCGCCGACGAGGACGATGATGCGGCTGGCAAAGCGGAAGACGATGTCCATGTCGTGCTCGATGAACAGCACGGTGATGTCGTCGGGCAGGCGGGCGATCGCCTCGAACAGGGCCGAACTTTCGTTGCGGGGCACGCCGGCGGCGGGCTCGTCTAGCAACAGAACACGTGGTTTCGTGGCGAGAGCCAGAGCAATTTCCAGGAGACGCTGCTGGCCGTAGGCGAGTGAATGGGTCGGCTGCAGGCAGACGTCGGCGAGCTGCATCGACGCGAGGATCTCGTAGGCCTCGTCGACGGTCTCGGAATAGTCGGGAAGCCTGCGCCACCAGTTGCCGGCCTCGCCGCGGCGTTCGCTGACAGCGAGCGTCACCGCTTCCAGAGCGCTCAGATGCGGGAATAGCGTGTTGATCTGGAAGGTGCGGGCCAGACCGCGCTTGACGCGGGCGTCGGTTTTCAGCGCGGTGATGTCCTGGCCTTCCAGGAGGATCGTGCCTGAATCGGGGCGCAGCAGGCCGGTGATCATGTTGATCAGTGTCGTCTTGCCGGCACCGTTCGGGCCGATGAGTGCATAGCGTGCGCCACGGGGAACGCTGATATCGATGCCTTGCGCGACGGCCAGGGATCCGAACCGCATATTGAGGCCGCGAGTAGCGAGGGCTGCCTCGCTCATGGTTTCCTCCAGCGCGCGGGCACCAGCCGGGTCAGGCCGCCGAGGATGCCGTCGGGCAGGAACAGCACCACGGCCATCAGCAACAGGCCGATCCAGAAATACCAGTATTGGGGATTCATGTCGGCGAGCTGGTCGCGCGCGACCATGAATATGATGGCGCCGATGATGGCGCCATAGAGACGCCCGGTGCCGCCGAGAATGAGTATGATGGCGAGATCGGCGGAGCGTTGGAAGCCGAGCACCTCGAGCGAGGCGAACTCCGTGGTCTGGGTCAGCAGCGCGCCGGCAACGCCGGCGATTGCCGCGGAGATGACATAGACCTTCTGGAGGCGGCGCGGATTGGGGGCGCCGATCGCCGGCATGCGCACGGCGTTCTCGCGGATTCCGCGTAGCGACAGGCCGAAGGGCGAGTGGACGAGGCGGCGCGAGACCACGAACAGAATGAACAACACGACCAGGGCGAAACCGTAGGCCGTCTTGCCCCACAGGTCGAAATCCCAGATGCCCAGGACCGGCCACGTCTCGACGCCGAGAAGTCCGTCGGCGCCGCCGGTGAGCCAGTCGGCGGAGTTTGCGATCTCAACAGCGATGAACCCGAGGCCCAGCGTGATCATCAGAAGCGCCAGGTGCTGGACGCGGACTATGATGAAACTGGTGAGGTATCCGACGATCGCGGCGGCGGCCGCAGCGATGAAGAGCCCGGAAATCGGCTCGCCCCAGCCATATTTCGAGACGATCCCGGCGGTGTAGGCACCGACGCCGAAGAACACGGCATGACCGAGCGAGATGATACCGGCATAGCCAAGGATAAGGTCGAGCGAGACGGCGAACAGGGCCGTGATGGCGATCTGGCTTGCCAGGCTCAGGTAAGTCTCGAACAGGAAAAACGGGGAAAGCGTGGCCAGCCAGAAGAGTACCTCGAACACGCTCCAGCGCGTCTGGCGCTTGAGAAAGGCGCGCGGATCGACGGATGCCGACGGCTTCGTGGCGCTGGATTCGGTCGCCGTCGTCATGCGCGTTTCCCGAACAGGCCAAGCGGCACGAAAAACAGGATACCAATCATCAGCACATAGATCAGGAAGGCGCCGAGTTCCGGCACATAGTACTTGCCGGCGACGTCGGCGAGGCCAAGCAGTGTGGCCGCGACGAAGGAGCCGCGGATCGAGCCCAGGCCGCCGACGGCGACGACGATCAGCATGTAGACGAGATAGTGAAAGGCGAATGAGGGATCGAGGCCGACGATCTCGATCGACAAGGCGCCGCCCAGACCCGCCAGGCCGCTGCCGAGTGCGAAAGTTATGGCGAAAACGGTTTCGACATTGATGCCGAGGCCGCTGGCCATGCGCTGGTTGTCGACGGCCGCCCGTACCATGGCGCCGAAGCGCGTGTACTCGAGCCCGGCAACCAGAAACGCGGTGATGACCAGCGCGACCGCGATCAGGAATATGCGGTATATGCCAAACGTGACGCCGAGGGCCTCGACCGAGCCACGCAGGTAGTCGGGAACCCGCACCGGCTGGACAGCGGTCGTGAAGAGATAGGCAGCGGCCGCCGATACGACGAAGACCAGGCCGATCGTAAACAGCACCTGTTGCAGCGGATCGGACTTGTAGAGCCTTCGGAACAGGGTGCGTTCAAGGACCACGCTTACGATTGCGGCGGCCACGAATGCCACGGGCAGGGAGGGGAGGAACGGCCAGCCATACCAGTTCATCAAGGTGACGGTGGCGTATCCGCCGATCATGGCAAAGGCGCCATGCGCAAGATTGATGAAGTTCATCAGCCCGAGCGTCACCGACAGGCCGACCGACAGCAGGAACAGAAGCATCCCGTAGGCGAACCCGTCGAAAAGGACGCCTAGTATCTGTGACCCCATGCCCCTTGGCCCAATGTCGAGGGTTTTATGAAAGCGATAGCGACCGGACCCCAGGCCCGGCCGCTCCGTTTAACGGGATTCGACGCCCTACATCCGCGCCTTGACCGGGTCCTTCACATTCTCGATCTTGTCGATCTCGACGTTGATGAGGTTTCCGTCGGCGTCCTTCTGGACCTCGCGGATATAGACCGTCTCGACCACATCGCGCGTTTCCGGATCGATCGCGATCGGACCGCGCGGGCTTTCCCAGGACATGCCCTTGGCGGCTTCAATCAGGGCCTCGCCATCGGTGTTGCCGTCGGTCTTCTTTAGCGCCTCGTAGATGAGGTTCATGCCATCATAGCCGCCGACACCGAAGAAGTCCGGGTTGCGGCCGAACATCTCGTTGTAGGCCTTCACGAAGGCGGCATTCTTTTCCGACTGGTGATTATAGTCGTAGTGGAAACCGGTGATGATGCCGAGGGCGGCATCGCCCATGCTGGCCAGCGCGGCTTCCACGGTCAGTTCACCCTGGCCCATAACCTTGGTGTTTTCGGGCGTCAGGCCGCGTTCGGCGAGCGCCTTTGCGAAAGCCGCCGGCTGCGCGCCGCCTGGGATGAATACCCAGATGCCCTGCGGATTGGCATCCTTGGCGCGCTGGACGAATGCGGAAAAGTCCGGGTTGGCAACCGGCACCTTATCGGCACCAACGATCTTGCCGCCGGCAGCCTCGAAGGCGCGCTGGAAGCCGGCTTGAGCGTCGTTGCCCGGGCCATAGTCCGAGTTGATTGTGAAGACTTCGGTGACCCCGTTGGCGAAAGCCCATTTGCCGAGCTCTTCGTTGACCATTGGTGTTGTCATGGACACGCGCGCCATGTAGGGCGACTTGGTGGTGATGATCGAGGTCGCGGCGTTCATCACGACCATGAACTTCTTGGCTTCCTCGGAAATCGGACCGACGGCGAGCGCGTTCGGCGTAAGCAGGAATCCGGCGAGAATGTCGACCTTGTCGCGAACGACCAGTTCCTGCGCGAGGCGCTTGGCGACGTCCGGCGCGATGCCGCCGGTATCCTTGCGGAGGATCTCGATCTTCTTTCCGGCGACGGTGTCGCCGTTTTCTTCGATGTAGAGTTTGATGGCGTCGTCAATCTGCTTGGCGCCATCGGCGAACTGACCGGTGAAGGGCAGAATCAGACCGATCTTGACCGTGTCCTGCGCTTGCGCGTGACCGATGCCGGCAAAACTGACGGCAAGCGCAAGAGCTGCAGCTTTCAGTATTCGCATTTTTCTCTCCCTGGATGGCGATAGCCTGTTGTTTCAATTCAGCCTAGGACCGAAGGGCAGCACGGTCAAACCGGACATTTGCAAAGTGCGAATTTGTTCGCAGCCCACAAAAATGGGCAGAATCCTACTAGTTCGCCTGATCTGCATTGGGCAGCAGGATGCCACCGGCACCGGCCGGCGGATGCGATGTCGGCCGCCGGCTATCCGCGCAGGATCATGATGACGCCAATCACCAGAAGCGCGATCCCGATCATCTCCATGCGCGAGGTCTGCTGCTTGAACAGGCGCCGCGTAACGATCTGCGCAAAAAGAATCTCGACGAGGCCGAGCGTGCGCACCTGCGCGGCGGACTGGATGGCGAAGGCCAGGAACCAGAACTGCGATGCCAGCGCGCCCAGGAAACCCGCCGTCATCGACGGGCGCCACATCCGCAGGATGGACCGCAGCGTTTCGGGGTTGCGCAACAGCAGGAGCGCGCTGACGGTGGCCGTCTGCAGCGCAAGTGCCACGACCAGTGTCGTCGATGCGGCAACGACGAAATTATCGGCGCCGTTCGTCTGGATGCCACCGCGATAGCAGACCGCCGACAGAGCGAACATCGCGCCCGAGCCGACACCCAGCGCCGTGGTTCGCCACAGGTCGTCTCGCTTTGCCGCGCTGGTCGGCCAGGACATCAGCAAGACGCCGGCCGTGGCGATCATGACGGCCGCGACGACGACGGCGGTCGGGATGTCGGAGAGGAAGACGACGCCGAAGATCAGCACCAGCACCGGCTCGGTCTTGGTATAGGCGATGGCGACCACGAAGGACCGGGTATTCATGGCCAGGAGCATGAGGGCGGTCGCCGCGAACTGGGCGCCCGCGCCAACCGCCGTCCAGGCGAGCGACTGGAAACCGGGAATCGGCGGGACCGAACCGGTTGCCACGCTCGTGGCGATCAGGAACAGGACGGCGAAGGGAAAGCCGAACAGGAAGCGGACATGCGTGGCGCCGACCGTCCCGAGCGTGGCGATCAGCTCTTTCTGCATGGCGTTGCGCAAAGTCTGCGAGCCGGCGGCGGTCACCGTGAACACCGCCCAGAGCCATTCACCGAACATGATGCGAGATTCCGATTGAGCAGAAGTGTGGCGTGGGGACAGGTCGGAGCGGATGGCCCCGGCAGGGTCGTATCACAATCCGGTCGGAGAGGACCCGGGTTTTATCAGCCGCGGCCCACGAACGGCATCTTCGTGGCCATCACCGTGATCGTATCGACGTTCGCGTCGAGCGGCAGGCCGGCCATGTAGACGATCGCATCACCCACATGCTTCGAATCCATGGTGGGCTCGACCATGATCTCGCCGTTGGCCTGCGGCACGCCGGCGGAAAATTTCGCGGTCATCGGCGTCGCCGCATTGCCGATGTCGATCTGGCCGACGGCGATATTATATTTGCGCCCGTCGAGAGAGCCGGACTTGGTGAGGCCGGTCACCGCGTGTTTGGTCGAGGTGTAGGGCGCCGAGTTCGGCCGCGGCGCATGTGCGGAGATCGAGCCGTTGTTGATGATGCGTCCGCCGCGCGGAGTCTGGTCCTTCATGATCCTGAAAGCCTGCTGCATGCACAGGAACATGCCGGTCAGATTGACATC
>CAJQNW010000315.1 GCA_905479765.1 uncultured Tepidamorphus sp.
GGCCGGCTCCAACTGGGTGACGCTGATCGCGTTCATCGGCGGCCTGTCGGCGGCGACCGCGATGGTGATCGTGGAAAGCGTGGCACTGTCGATCATGGTCTGCAACGACCTGATCGTGCCATTCATGCTGCGCCACTGGGGCGAAACGACCGAGCGCAGCGACATGGGCCGGCGACTGCTTCAGATCCGCCGGGTCGCGATCTTGGCCATCCTGCTGCTTGCCTATGCCTACTACCGCACGGCCGGCAACTCGGCGGCGCTCGCCTCGATCGGGCTGTTGTCGTTCGCGGCCATCGCGCAGCTGGCACCGGCCTTCTTCGGCGGCCTGATCTGGCGGCGGGCGACCGCGCGGGGCGCCATTGCCGGCATCATGGCGGGCTTCGCGGTGTGGGCCTACACGCTGCTCTTGCCGACATTCGCCGGTTCCGGCCTGCTGCCGACCGGGTTCGTCGAAAACGGTCCCTTCGGCCTGGCGTTCCTCAGGCCGGAAAGGCTGTTCCATCTAGAATTCCCGGCACTGTCGCATGGCGTGTTCTGGTCCATGGCGGTCAACATTCTCGCCTATGTGCTGGTGTCGATGATGCGTCGGCCCGAGGCGATCGAACGGCTGCAATCGAGTGTTTTCGTTCAGGCGGACCTGGCTCCCATCGCGCCAGCCAGACGGCTTTGGCGCAGTTCCGTTTCGCTCGGCGAGCTGATGGACACGGTGGCGCGCTATCTCGGCGAGGAACGCACGGAGCGATCGTTCAAGACGTTTGCCGAGGAACGGGCCCTGACGCTCAACCGGCATGGCGAGATCGACATGCACGTGCTGCGCTATGCCGAGCACATCCTGGCAAGCGCCATCGGGGCTGCGTCCTCGCGTCTGGTGCTGTCGCTCCTGCTGGGGCGGCGCGACGTCAGCTCGAAACAGGCGTTGAAGCTGCTCGACGACGCCTCCGAGGCTATCGTCTACAACCGCGACCTGCTGCAGACCGCGCTCGACCATGTCGGACAGGGGATCGTGGTGCTCGATGCCGACATGCGGCTGACCACCTGGAACCGCCGTTTCCGCGAATTGCTCGATCTGCCTCCCGAGCTTGGCCGGATCGGCGTGCCGCTGATCGAGGTGCTGCGGTTTTCCGCGGAGCGCGGCGACTTCGGGCCGGGAGCCGTGCAGCAACTGGTCGAGGCGCGGCTGCACCGCATGATGGGCACGATGGAGACCTATCACGAGCGGCTGGAGCCGAGCGGCACGGTGCTGGAGGTGCGCAGCGACGGCATGCCGAACGGCGGGCTGGTGATGACGTTCACCGACATCACCGAGCGGGTGCATACGGCGGAAGCGCTGGAACGGTCGAACGAGACGCTGGAACGGCGGGTGCGCGAGCGCACCGACGAGCTGGAACGCATCAATCACGAGTACGAGCGCGCCAAGCGCGCCGCCGAAGAAGCCAATATCGGCAAGACCCGGTTCCTGGCGGCGGCGAGCCACGATATCCTGCAGCCGCTCAATGCGGCGCGGCTCTACGCGGCAAGCCTCGCCGAACGCCCGCTGAAACCCGACGACCAGCTTCTGGCCGGCAATGTCGATGCTTCGCTGGACGCTGTCGAGGACATCCTCGGGACGATCCTCGACATCTCCCGGCTCGATACGGGCGCGCTGAAGCCGGAAATCTCGACCTTCCCGCTAACCGACATCCTGTCGCCACTGGCGGTCGAGTTCGCTCCGATCGCGCGTGACCGGGGTCTCGACCTGCGAGTCATGCCCTGCACCCTGACAGTACGCACGGACCGGCGACTACTGCGCCGGTTGTTGCAGAATCTCGTCTCGAACGCGGTGAAATACACCGAATCCGGCCGCGTGCTGGTCGGTTGCCGGCGCCGCGGCGGACGGCTTCGCATCGAGGTGCACGACACCGGGCCGGGCATTCCCGCCGCCAAGCAGAAGCTCATCTTCGAAGAGTTCCAGCGGCTCGAAAAAGGTGCGCGACAGGCGCGCGGCCTCGGGCTTGGCCTGTCCATCGTAGAACGGATCGGCCGGGTGCTCGGCCATCCCGTCAAACTCGTTTCCGCGCCGGGACGTGGCTCGATGTTCAGTGTCAACGTGCCGGTGACGGCCGCGGTTTCACCGCAGCATCTGCCCGCCAAGCCGGTGCGGCGGGCCGGGGTCCATATCGACGGACTGACGGTCCTGTGCATCGACAACGAGCCCTCGATCCTCGAAGGCATGGCCGCGCTGCTGACGGGATGGGGCTGCAAGGTCTTGAGCGCGCCGTCGGCAAAGGAAGCAGCCAAACTCATGAAACGCGCGAAGGCGGTGCCGGACGTGCTCCTGGTCGACTATCACCTGGACTCCGGCAACGGCATCGAGGCGGTGATCGACCTTCGCTGGAAATTCTCCGGCAGCCTGCCGGCGATCCTGATCACCGCGGACCGGTCGCCGCCGATCCGCGAGGAGGCCCGCTCGAAGGACATGTCGGTTCTCTACAAACCGCTCAAGGCGGCTGCCCTCAGGGCGCTACTCGCGCAGATCCCGGCGCGAAAAGAGGCGGCTGAATAGGCCCGAAAGCCCGACATGCAGGAATTTTTCAGGAATGCGATTCGCCCGGCCATTGGCCGGCCTCGAAACGGCTTGCCGCGATCACCGCCTGGGTGCGGCTTTCGACGCCGAGCTTTTGCAGGATCGCCGAGACATGCGCCTTCACCGTCGCCTCGGACACGCTGAGCTCATAGGCGATCTGCTTGTTCAACAGCCCCTCGCTCAGCATCATCAGCACCCGCACCTGTTGCGGCGTCAGGGACGCCAGACGCGCCGACAGTTGCGCATCGCCCTCGTCGACGGCGCCGAGATCGAGGTCGGGCGGGATCCATACACCGCCGCCCAGAACCTCGGCGACGGCGCTGCGGATCAGGTCGACGTTGACCGACTTCGGGATAAAGCCAGAGGCGCCAAACTCCAGGCACCGCCTGACGACGGAGGGCTCCTCATGAGCGGACACGACAACAACGGGGACGCTCGGGTGCTGCGCCCTGAGGAACAACAGACCAGAAAATCCCCTGACGCCCGGCATCGCGAGATCGAGCAGCACGAGGTCGATCTCGGCCTCGGCCTCGATCCGTTCCGTCATCTCCTCGATTGTGCCGGCTTCGAGAATCTCGACCGACTTGAAGGCGCCGGAAAGCGCGTGCTTCAGAGCGTCACGAAAAAGCGGGTGGTCATCCGCTATCAGAATCCGATATCCGTCCGCCTCGTCCAATTCCGTCCCCGATCCGTTACTTTGTGTTTTAATGAGTGTTTCGCGCCGTGTCACACGGCGCAAGCCCCGGAAAGCAGCGGGTGAAGGAAAATGCATGATGTTTCAACAGACTGCAGCTTTTCACCTGCCCAACAGGCAATATACGCCCGCAACCTTGGCTTGCGCAGACGCAGTATTCGAAATGGGATAACCCGCCATTCCAGGGACTATAAAGTCTAACTTAGATTAAAAAGTCGTGTCGACATAGAATTATTGACGTGACAACCCACAATGGGGCGACTTCCGCTGACAGGTGAGCTGCATTTCAAACTGTTTACTTGGTATTCTGGTGGCCGAACAAGCGGTTACTTTCCCGCCTTGCGGTCAGATACCGTAGAGGAAACGCATTCAATGGCAAACGGCAACGATGTCTCCTGGTGGTCCAGGACGAAGGGTCTGATGATCACGTGTCTGGCGATCTGGGCCATTTTTAGCTTCGTGATCCATTTCTTCGTTGGCGGGCTCAACGAAATCACCTTCCTCGGCTTCCCGCTCGGTTACTACATGGCCGCACAGGGCTCGCTGATCGTATGCGTCATTCTGGTGTTCTGGTTTTCAGGGCGCCAGGATTCGATCGACCGCGAATTCGGCGTCGCCGAAGACGACTACTGAGGGGCCTCGACACATGACAACCCAGGCCGATGGCGGCGGGTCAGATTTCGTCAACAATCTCGGCAAGATCTACGGCATCTACGCGGGCGGGTTCGCCGCGTTCGTGATCCTGCTGGCGATCCTCGAGCAGGTCGGCGTGCCCGACAGGGTGATCGGCTATCTGTTCGTGTTCTTCACGCTGGCGGTTTACGCCGGCGTCGGCATCCTGTCGCGAACCGTACTGGTCAGCGAGTATTACGTCGCCGGCCGCCGAGTGCCTGCACTCTACAACGGCATGGCGTCGGCGGCGGACTGGATGTCCGGCGCATCCTTCGTCGGCTTGGCCGGCTCGCTCTACATCCTGGGCTATGACGGCCTTGCCTTCGTGCTCGGCTGGACCGGCGGCTACGTGCTGGTGGCAGTGCTGGTGGCGCCGTACCTGCGCAAGTTCGGCGCCTATACGGTGCCCGACTTCCTGGCGGCGCGTTTCGGCGGTCATATTGCCCGGTTTCTCGGGATCATCGTGCTGTTCTGCTGCTCGTTCACCTATGTAACGGCGCAGATCTACGCGACCGGCATCATCGCATCGCGCTTCCTCGGCGTCGAATTCGAGATCGCGGTATTCGTCGGACTGCTCTGCATCCTGCTTTGCTCGATGCTCGGCGGCATGCGGGCTGTGACCTGGACCCAGGTCGCCCAGTACATCGTGCTGATCGTGGCATACCTGATCCCGGTCGTCATCCTGTCGGCGCAACGCTACGGCGTGCCGGTCCCGCAGCTGATGTATGGTCAGGCGCTGCAGGAAATCGCGGGGCTGGAGAAGCAATTCGTTGCCGAAGGACTGGCCAGCGCCGAGACCCTGAAGCCCTATCTGCAACCGTTCACGACCTACAACCCGCTGAACTTCTTCGGGCTTATCCTCTGCCTGATGATCGGCACGGCGTCGCTGCCGCACCTCCTGATGCGATTCTTCACCACGCCAAGCGTGCGGGATACCCGCAAATCCGTAGGCTGGTCGCTGCTGTTCATCGTCGTGCTCTATTTCACGGCGCCGGCCTATGCGGCGTTCGCGAAGCTGGAGGTCTACCAGACCGTGATCGGCACTTCGATCGACGCGCTGCCGAGCTGGATCTACACCTACGGCAACCTCGGCCTGGTGCAGATCTGCGGCGCGGACGCCACCGCGATCGACGCGATCAAGGCGGCCTGCTTTTCGGCGGGCAATCCGGACGGCATCCTCGGTTTGAGCGAGTTGTCGATCGACCGCGACGTGATCGTCATCGCCATGCCCGAGATCGCCGGGCTGCCGTATGTAATCGCGGGGCTGGTGGCGGCGGGCGGTCTGGCCGCGACGCTGTCGACGGCCGACGGCCTGCTGCTGGCGATCGCCAACGCGCTCAGCCACGACATTTACTACAAGATGGTCGATCCGCACGCCTCGACGGCCCGGCGGCTGACGATCGCCCGCCTCCTGCTGGTGCTGGTGGCCATCGGGGCGGCATGGCTGGCGTCCACCAGGCCAACGGACATCCTGTCGATGGTGGCGTGGGCGTTCTCGCTTGCCGCCGCCGGCAACTTCCCGGCGCTGGTGCTCGGGGTGTGGTGGAAACGATGTACCGCGGCAGGTGCCGTCGCCGGCATCGTCGCCGGATTCGGGATAACGCTCTTCTACGTGATCATGACCCAGTATGGCGGGATGGGCGAGTGGTTCGGCATCAAGAATATCTCGGCTGCGCTTTTCGGCCTGCCCGCCGGCGTCATCGTGATGGTTGCCGTCAGCCTGCTCACGCCGGAACCGTCGAAGGAGATCCAGGATCTCGTCGACGAACTGCGCAGGCCGCGGGGCGGCACGCTGATAAACGGCGGGGACGCCAGGCCAAAGGCCGCCTGAGGGCCGGATTGTCCGGATCCAAAGGGCGGAGCCTGGCACTCCACCCTTCTTTTTCACCCGCCGATGTGTTTGAAACAGTCCGGCAAAACCGGTGACTTCGGATGGACGCGCAAATACCCCTGATTGCCCTAATCCCGACATACGTCCTCGCCGTGCTGATGTACACGCTGCTGGGACGATTCCTGCTGTCGTTCCTGTTCGCGCCGGACTCGAAAAACTACATCTTCCGCGCGTTCGTCTGGCTGACCAATCCGGTGCTGGCGCTGATCAGGCCGATCACACCGGCCGCGACACCGCATCCGGCGCTGCTGGTCTTCGCCGCGGTCTGGATGCTGCTCGCCAGGATCGTCGTTACGCTCACTATCCTCAATGCCGTCCAGGCCACATAGCGGATTCGGATGCCGATTCAGGGATACATCGTCGGAATCGTCGGGTTCGCCATCCTCAACGGCATCTACAATCCGGCCCTCCTTCCGCATTCGACGGGCATGGCGGTCGTCATGACCATGGGGATGCTCAACGCCCATGTGAGCGTTCTCGTCTTCATCGCCTATCTGCTGGGCGCCACGCTGACGATCATGCTGGCCGGCATTCCCGCGGCGCTCTACGAACGGATGAGCGGCAGCACGGAGTCGACATCCACCTCGATGTGGATCTGGCTTGCCTGCACGGCGCTTCTGACGCTGCCCGCCGTGACGACATTTTTCCGGATCGGTGGATTCTGACGTTTTCGGGAAAGGCTTTTTTAAACGGCTTCGTTCCAGAATAGCACAAACGGCAGTAGTCCCCGCGTCTTCGGAACGAAACATCATGCCCGATCTCAACGAACCAGGCGCCCAGGAAGCCGCGCTGACATTCGGCGTGTCCTGCGTCCTCATCGCGCTCATCGGCGGCGGCCTGTCGGAAGACCCGGCGGTGGCGTTCAGGGCCGACGGGTTCATGGCGCTGATCGCGACCTTCTATATGATGGCTCGGGCCGCGCCTGCGGGCACGCGCAGCCAGACGCTGCTGCCGCTTCAGGTGCGAAATTCCGAAAGCCGGCGCCGCCACGGCGTGACCCCGCGCCTGCGCGCGCATCTGTGGTTCGCCCAGTGGATGGCCGCCCTTGCCGCGGCAAGCCTGGCAGCGTCACTGGTCGTCGGCTGATCGTCGGCGGATCGTCGGCCGGGGGTCGGGTCAGCGTCGGCTCGCAGTCGGGTGATCGTCGCGCCGGACTGTCAGCCCTGGCCGTCAACCATCCATGTCCCCGATGAAATGCAGGGCGATCTCGCGCCGGTGCGGCCGGTCGCGATGCTCGACCAGATAGACCGCCTGCCAGGTGCCCAGCAGCATACGTCCGGCCTTCACCGGAATGGACAGCGATGTCGCCGTCAGCATGGTGCGGACATGGGCCGGCATGTCGTCGGGGCCCTCGCTGCCGTGAAGATACGGCAGGTCGCGCGGGGCGAGCCGGTCGAGCGTGTCGGCGAGATCGCGCAGGACATCCGGATCGGCGTTCTCCTGGATCGTCAGCGACGCGGAGGTGTGGCGCAGGAACAGCGTCAAAAGGCCGTCCCCGGCACTTCGGGCGGACAGCCAGTGCGCGACGTCACCGGTTACGTCGTTGAAGCCCTGCCCTTGCGTCTTGACCGAAATCACATCGACATGCTGGCCGATCATCGCCATTCCTTCGCTGTATGCCCCAACCGGCCCGCCCATCCATACACGCGATACGGTTCTGGACGAAACGGACGATCTGCGCTCAGATGCGCGCCCACCATGAATCGCCGCGAGACAGCCGAACCCATGTCACGACTTGAGCTTCCAACGCCCGATGTGTTCGACGAAACGTCGATCTCGGACGAAACCAGAGCCATCAACGCCGAAATCATCAAGACGATCGACGCAGCGCCCGACCAGTGGTCGTTCCCGCCGGCCGTCATGCGCGCGCGGCGGCGGCAGGGGCTCGGACCGTTTCCCCTGGCGCCGCGGTCGGACCGCGCGGAGACGATCGAGATCGACGGCCCGCACGGCCCGGTCCCGCTGCGCATCATCGCGCCGGACAATCCCAGGGGCGTCTATTTCCACATCCACGGCGGCGGCTGGGTGATCGGCGGCGCCGACGAACAGGATCCGCGCCTCGAGCGCATCGCGGATAACTGCGGGCTTGCCGTGGTCAGCGTCGAATACCGGATGGCGCCGGAACATCCCTATCCGCAGCCCTGCGACGACTGCGAGGCGGCGGCGCTCTGGCTGGTCGAAAACGCCAAGGCGCGATTCGGCACCGAGCGGTTCGCGATCGGCGGCGAGTCGGCCGGCGGGCATCTCTCGGTGGTGACGCTTCTGCGGCTGCGCGACCGGCACGGGCTGACGCCGTTCAGCGGCGCCAACCTGGTGGCGGGCTGTTATGACCTGCGGCTGACGCCAAGCGCAAAGAACTGGGGCACCGAGAACCTGATCCTGACGACCCGCGACATCACCAATTTCGTCGACCGCTTCATTCCCCGCAGCCAACGCCTCGACGATCCGGACGTGTCGCCGATCTTCGCCGACGTCAAGGGAATGCCGCCGGCGCTGTTCACGGTGGGCACCCGGGATTCGCTTTACGACGACTCGCTGTTCATGGCGATGCGCTGGGCGGCGGCCGGCAACGATACGGAGCTCGCCGTCTATCCCGGCGGCGCGCACGTCTTCATGGCCTTCCCCGGCGCGCTCGCCGAGCAAAGCCTTACCCGTATCGACGAATTCCTGGACAGAACGTTCGCATGACCGCAATCGAAACGCTGAAAGGCTACGTCAACACCTGGGAGTGTGACGAGAACCAGCACCTGAACGTCCAGTTCTACAACCGCTTCTTCGAGGACGCCGGCGGCCATTTCCAGACCCTGACGGGCGTTCCCGCCGACCAGCGGCGCGAGCCGCGTTTGCGGCACGTTCGCTATCACGCCGAGTTGCGCGTCAACGCCGGGCTGCGGGTAGAGACGATGGGCGTCGGCGACAGCGGGCAGCAGGTCGTGCACCTGCTCTACGAGACCACCCAGGGACGGCTGTCGGCAACCTGTCTGGAGACATTCGACGATCCGTCGCCCGGCCTGTCGGAGGCGCTACGCCGCCATAGCGGCGACCTGCCCGAGGCGGCCGCTCCGCGCAGCGTCGATTCCGCGCCGGTCGATCCCGGCCCGGAGGGTGCTGCTCCGGCGGCTAGCATCGTTTCTCTGGGCACGCGGATACGCGCGCACTACTGCCGCCCGGACGGCACCATCTTCGACTCCGGGATCATCAGCATGAACTCGGATGCGGCGTCGCATTTCTGGGAGCCGACCGGCGTCAGCCGGGCCTGGCTGGAGGAGCGCAACTTCGGCAGCGTGGCCGTCGAGATGAAGCTGACCCGGACCGGACCGCTGTCGTTCGGGGACCTGGTCCACGTCGTCAGCCGGCCGATCGCCGTCGCCCGCTCGACCATCTCCTTCGAAAACCGTTTCATTCAGTCGGAGACCGGCAAGGTCGGTGCGATCGTGCAGGTGACGGGCCTGACGATGAACCTGGAAACGCGCCGCGCGGTACCATTGCCTGACGACATCCGGGCGCGCACCGAGGCGCTGATCGCCGGGGAATCGCCCGAGATGTCCTGAATGCTTCTGCAATTGCCGCACGACGCCCCGGCAGGTCCGGAAGGTCCGGTAGGGTCCGGTAGGGTCCGCGGTTTGTTCCTGCGCTTTTGAGCCTGGTCAATGAGCGCTGATTGTTATTCGGCTACAGGCATCCCTTTGCCCAGATCGATGAGTTCGCAAAGGGGTCAGACCATTGCCAGATGCAACTGAGAACGCCGACACCAAGGCAAAGACGGCGGAGCGCGCGCCGGTCAAGCCTGCGACGAAACCGGCCAGAGCGGCAAAAGACGAGCCGCAGCAGGACGAAGTCCACGAATCCGGAGTCCTGAGAGCAGGGACGGAGCCAGTTGGCCTTAACGGAGCGGCGCATTCCTCCCCGGCGGACAAGAACACATCGGCGGCGGACGCGATCGCCGCGGGAACAGCGCACCGCGTCAACGCGGGGCACCGTCTCGCCGAGATGCGCCATGACCGCGACGCGATCCGCCGGGCCTTCGAGACTGGCGAATATCCCTACAGGCAGAAGCTGCGCCGGTCGGTATACGAGAAGCACAAGGCGGAGCTGCAGGTCGAACTGCTGAAGGTCCAGGAATGGGTGAAGGCGACGGACGAGAAGATCGTCCTGATCTTCGAGGGTCGCGACGGCGCCGGCAAGGGCGGGACGATCAAGCGGTTCACCGAGCATCTCAATCCGCGCGGCGCCCGCATCGTCGCGCTGGAAAAGCCGACCGAACGCGAGCGCAGCCAGTGGTACTTCCAGCGCTATATCGAGAAGCTGCCGGCCGGCGGCGAAATCGTCCTGTTCGACCGCTCCTGGTACAATCGCGGCGGCGTCGAGCGGGTCATGGGTTTCTGCACGCCGAACGAATACCTCGAGTTCATGCGCCAGTGCCCCGACATCGAGCGCATGATGGTGCGCAGCGGCATCCGGCTCTACAAATACTGGTTCTCGGTGACGCGCGAGGAACAGGCGCGCCGCTTCAAGGCGCGCGAGCACGAACCGCTGAAGCAGTGGAAGCTGTCACCGATCGACCGGGAATCGCTCAGCAAGTGGGACGACTACACGGAAGCCAAAGAGGCGATGTTCTTCTATACCGATACCGCCGACGCACCGTGGACGATCATCAAGTCGGACGACAAGAAGCGTGCCCGCCTCAATTGCATGATGCACTTCCTGGCGTCGCTGCCCTATCCCGGCAAGAATACGCATCTGGTGCACGGTGCCGTTCCGCTGATCGTCGGCTCCAGCGCCGACGTCATCGGCCGCAGCGAGCACATCCTTGGCGCCAGCCTGCACCCGGACAAGCGCCGTTCGCTCTAGGCGCTATCCCGGACGAGGACGGGGAGCGGTTCTCAGAACCGGTCTTCTTCGTAGTCCTTGCGCAGGTCGCGCGCCATGTCCATGAACCGGCGCACCATGGTCTCGAAGGTCTTCATGACCTTGTCGATTTCCTCATCGCTCGGGGAATCGGATCGCGGTTCGTCCCCGTCGCCCTCGAGGTCCTTGTCGCGCGATTCCCTCTTGCCGCCTTCAAGGGTCGCGACCCGGTCCCTGAGCCGGCCGACTTCCCTGGCAAGTTCGGCATTGTCGCCGGCGAGGCGGGCGATCTCGTCTTGCAGCGCAATGCGGTCGTCCGCGACGGCCTCACACACCCAGCTTTCATTGCGTTTCCGGCAAAAGGACGTGGCCCCGGTTTCCCGGTCGAGACGCATCAGGCCCTCATCGACGCGGCGCAGGACGTAGCGCCCGGCTTCCGTGTCGGGCCGATCGGCGCCCGGGCCATCCGAACTCTGAGCGAACGCCGCCGGAGCGGCGGCCAGAAGGATGGCTACAGTCATCAGGATGCGAAACATGGCTCGGCTCTCTGTTTGCCCCGCGCCCACTCTATCTAGTCACCCGTAATCGTGCCGACAAATGGGCGTGCAGGGAAAATCCCGTCCGGTTGCGCCCAAGAGGCCAGGTCGCGGAGACCGGCCCCGGTCAGGGAAGGTAGGGCGCCCGACCACTCTCCAACGCGTCAGCGAGCAGATCGATCCTGTCCTGGCCCCAGAACGGCTCTCCGGCGAGCACGTACGTCGGGGACCCGAACACCGAGCGGTCGACCGCGTCTTGCGTATATGCGGCATAGATCGCCTCGATGGCGTCGCTCTTCGCCGCCTCCAAAATGGTGCGGGCATCCTGTCCGGTGTCGGACAGCAGACCTTCGATTACATGCTCGTCGGCAACGTCGCGGTCGTAGGCCCAGACTGCCCGAAAGGCGCGTCCCAGGAAATCCGCGGGATCGCCGCCGGCCTCGGCAATCGCGATCACCGTCCGGTCGGCCAGCGCGGGGTTGGTCGGGAAATGCGCCGGCTGCAGGTTGAGCGGCAGGCTGCGTCTCTCCTTCCAGCGCTTCATTTCCACGAATCGGTACTTCTGGCGGGCGGGGGCACGCTTGGCGAGCGGCAAACCTCCCGTTTCGGGGAACACCACGTTCAGATTGACGGGCTTGTAGATGACAGTTGCGCCGTATTTCGCGGCCGTCCCCAGAAACTGGTCATGGCCGAGATAGGCCCAAGGCGAAATGGTCGTATAAAAATATTCGATCGACGGCGTCATGCCTGTCCCTCCCGCTGCGGCCGGTTTCCTCCGGCGCTTGAACGCGCAGGATGGAACGTGGAGCGTAATTAGGCAAAGGAAAGTGGCGACCGGTCAAAAAGGGCGGCAGTCGCCTGCCGCCCCTTTCGAAAGCGAATGGACCCTTTGCCGGCTATCGTGGCCCGATCAGGCCGCCTGCTTGCGCTCCGGCTTGCCGGGCGGGAAGCGGCCGTAGAAGGTCTCGCCGTTGGCGGCCATCTCCTTGAGCAGCTTGTTCGGCCGGAAACGGGGTCCATGCTTGCGGGCAAGCTTCGAGCACATGTCGACGAAATTCTTGAGGCCCGTGTTGTCGATGTAGCTCAGCGTTCCGCCGTCGAAGGGGGCGAAGCCGAAGCCGAGGATCGAGCCGACATCGGCCTCACGCACGTCCGTCAGCACGCCCTCTGCGAAGCAGCGCGCCGTTTCCAGCGCCTGGATCGCCATCATGCGGTTTTCCAGCTCGTCCTTGTCGATCGTATCGGGATCGAGATGGACCGGCTGCAGCTCGGCGAGATCCGGCCACAGGTGCTTCTTGCCCTTGTCGGGATAGTCGTAGAAGCCCTTGCCGTTCTTGCGGCCGAGACGGCCCCGCTTGACGACCATCTCCTCGAGGAGCTGTTCCTGCAGCGGGTCGACGCCCTTTTCGCCGAGGTCCTTCTTGGTCGCCTGCAGGATCTTCCAGGCGAGATCGACGGCGACCTCGTCGTTGAGCGACAGCGGACCGACCGGCATGCCGGCCATGCGACCGAGGTTCTCGATCATCGCGGCAGGCACGCCTTCCATCAGCATCATGTGGCCCTCGCGGATGTAGGTGCCGACGACGCGCGAGGTGTAGAAGCCGCGCGAGTCGTTGACGACGATCGGCGTCTTGCGGATGGCGCGGCAGTAGTCGAGCGCCACGGCCAGAGCCTCGTCGCTGGTCTTTTTCCCCATGATGATCTCGACCAGCATCATCTTGTCGACGGGCGAGAAGAAATGCACGCCGATGAAATTCTTCGGCCGGGCGCTCGCCTTGGCGAGTTCGGTGATCGGCAGGGTCGAGGTGTTGGAGCCGAAGATCGCGTCCTTAGCCAGCACGGCCTCGGCCTTCTGGGTGACGTCGGCCTTGATGTCCTTGTCCTCGAACACCGCCTCGATGACGAGGTCGCAGCCCTTCAGGTCGGCGTAGTCGGCGGACGTGTGGATGCGGCTGAGCAGTTCTTCCTTGGCTTCCGGCGTCGAGCGGCCGCGGCTGACGGCCTTGGAGACCAGCGTGTCGGAATAGGCCTTGCCGCGCTCGGCTGCCTCCACGTCGCGGTCGATGAGCACCACGTCGATGCCGGCGCGCGCGGTGACATAGGCGACACCGGCGCCCATGAAGCCGGCGCCGAGAATGCCGACCTTGCCGATCTTCGAGGGCGGCACGTCGGCGGGGCGGCGGGCACCCTTGTTCAGTTCCTGCATGGAGACGAACAGGGAGCGGATCATCGCGGCCGCTTCCTTGGTCTGCAGGACGTTGGCGAAGTAGCGCGACTCCACCGTCAGCGCCTGATCCATCGGCAGCTGCAGGCCCTCGTAGACGCAGGACATGATGGCGCGCGCGGCGGGATAGTTGTCGAAGGTCTCACGGCGATAGATGGCGTTGGCCGGCGGGAACGTCTGGAAGCCGGCGGGCGAATAGACCTTGCCGCCGGGCAGCCTGAAGCCGTCCTTGTCCCAGGGCTGAACGCCCTTGCCGCCGTCCCTGATCC
>CAJQNW010000316.1 GCA_905479765.1 uncultured Tepidamorphus sp.
GCGGCCATTGAGAACGCGCGCCTGTACCGCCGCCTGGAGGAGGTCAACGCGCACCTCGCCATGATCATGGCCAACATGAAAGGCGGGGTGATTGCGGTGGATCGCGCCGGATACATCACGACGGTCAACGAGGGCGCCAAAGAGCTGATCGGTGTCGCCAAGACGGGTCGACACCTTGAGACCCTGCCGCCGGAAGTGGCGGCGGTGTTGCGCAAGACCCTGAGCGAACGCCGGGGCGTCGGCGATTTCGTGGAATTCCCCGTCGACCTTTACCCGCTGAAAGCCGCGCTTCATCAACTCGGCCAGTTCCTTGCGGTATTCGCCCTTGCGGCCACGCACGATAGGCGCCAGCAGATAGAGCCGCGTCCCCTCGGGCAGCGCCAACGTCCGGTCGACCATCTGGCTGATCGTCTGGCTCTCGATCGGCAGGCCCGTCGCCGGTGAATAGGGAATACCGACGCGCGCAAACAGGAGGCGCATGTAGTCGTAGATCTCGGTGACGGTGCCGACCGTGGAGCGGGGATTGCGCGAGGTCGTCTTCTGCTCGATCGAGATTGCCGGCGACAGACCCTCGATGTGGTCGACGTCGGGCTTTTGCATCATCTCGAGGAACTGCCGGGCATAGGCCGACAGGCTTTCGACGTAGCGGCGCTGGCCTTCGGCATAGATCGTGTCGAAGGCGAGCGAAGACTTGCCCGAGCCCGACAAGCCGGTGATCACCACCAGTTCGTCACGCGGAATGTCGATCGAGACATTCTTGAGATTGTGCTCCCGCGCCCCGGAGACAGAGATGTTCTTTTGCATAAGATGTCAGCGCTCCGGCTGGTCGATAACGGCCCGTTGGGCGGCCGGGTTGTCGGGCCGCGCAATGGTGAAATAACGATGGAGATGATCGGTCAAGGATCCGCTCCGCAATATAGGGCAGGTCAAGTCATTCCAGAACCCTCGGCACGCAAATACCGAATCGGGGGGATTGATTCGGGGGACAGAACATAATAGGAACATGCGACCAAGTCCAACGAGGTTCGCGAGTGGTCTACGTGCAAAAATCGGCCCCGGACCACCAACCCTCCTGTGGAAAACGCGATCGCGGGGGGACGGGGCGGAGGCGGGCGGATAATGTCGCGGTCGAATTCAAACGCAGAAAGGTCTGGTGATGTCGGGAAGCGTCAACAAAGTCATCCTCGTCGGTAATCTCGGCGCCGATCCTGAGATCCGCCGGACCCAGGACGGCCGCCCGATCGCCAATCTTCGGATCGCCACATCCGAGACCTGGCGCGATCGCACCTCCGGCGAGCGCCGCGAGCGAACCGAGTGGCATCGCGTGGTGATCTTCAGCGAAGGTCTGTGCAAGGTCGCCGAGCAATATCTGCGCAAAGGCGCCAAGGTCTATATCGAAGGCCAGTTGCAGACCCGCAAATGGCAGGACCAGTCCGGCCAGGACAAATATTCCACCGAGGTCGTGTTGCAGGGTTTCAACTCCACCCTGACCATGCTCGACGGCCGCTCCGGCGGCGGCGGAGGAGGAGGCTCGGACTTCGGAGGATCGTCTTCAGGCGGCGGCGACTTCGGATCCTCCGGGCCGATGGGCGGCGGCGGTGGTGGAGGTGGCAGCGTCTCCAGCGATATGGACGACGATATTCCGTTCTGATCGAACGGCGATAACCTTGGCGCTGAACGGATCGTCCGTTCAGCCGCTCATCATCGCCATTAAAGGCTTGAGCGCGCCCTGCCATGAGGGCCGGGATTCGAGGCGCTCGATCCACTTTGCAACGTACGGCGTTGCGTCAAGCGATATCCCGGCGCCCTGCCTGTACATGAACGTGCTCCCCATCGCGAAGTCCGCGATACTCAGATCGCCGGCAACCCAGTCCTTGTCCGCCAGGTCAGCGTCCAGCACCGGCAAAAACTGAGCGATATCCTTGAGCTGCGGCTGGATCGCTGCTTCTTCGGGCTCTCCCATGCCGAACTTGGATTTCATCACCCGCTCGAACGAAACGCGTTGAATCGCCGGTCCGAGGTGGATGGCCTGCCAATAGGACCACTGGTCCACGATCGCCCGTTTCTTAACGTCATCGGGATAGAGACCCCGGTCCGGACGCACGCTTGCAAGGTAGCTGTCGATCGCGCGGCTTTCCCAGAGAACGAAACCGTCGTCCACCAGGACCGGGACCTTTCCGTTCGGATTGAGGGCCAGAAAATCAGGCGTCCTGTTTTCACCGTTTCTGAGATCAACGTCGATGATCTCCAGGTCAATATCGAGCTCGAATGCCACCGCGCGGACCCGCATGGCATTGGGCGAGAGATTTGCGTTGTAGAGTTTCATCGAACGTCCTTTTAAAAATTCTCGTGGCGTCACCGTTGGAGCGCCAGGTGTCTGAGGGCGTTCGCTGTTCGGCGGATTACTAATTCTAGATGCGACTCTTAAGCAGAACTGACATAGGGGAAACTGATATTTTTCACATATCATATTCCATTTTTAGAATATGTCTTTATATCTACGGTGCAGACTCGGGAGAGAAGGTCATGACGCCACAATCCATGCACGCCACAATAATTCATTTCGTCTCCGCCTCGGCCATTGCCGGCGTCATGGCCGTTTTACCGTTGGCGGCGTATGCCGGGGACGGTGACTACGTCGTAGAACCGCAAACCATCTCCGACTACAAGGCTGTCTTCGCGACCGTACAGAGTTCCGACGTTGTCCCCGCCCGGGCCCGCATCGGCGGCACGGTGATGGAATTGACGGTGGGCGAGGGAGACTCGGTTACCGCCGGCCAGAAGATCTCCACTATCGTCGACGACAAGCTGGCAATTCGGATCCGCGGACTGGACGCGAGCATTCGAGGCCTGCAGGCAGCCCTGTCCAACGCTGAAACCGAGTTGACGCGCGGCAAATCGCTCCAGGATCGCGGCATCATTGCGCAGGCGCGGCTCGATCAGCTGCAGACCGCAGCCGACGTTGCCAGAAACCAGTTGCAGACCGCCCAAGCCGAGAAGTCGGTCGCCGAACAGCAGATAGCCGAAGGCGCGGTCGAGGCGCCGGGCGCCGGCCGCGTTCTGGAAGTTCCCGTCACCATTGGAACCGTCGTTCTTCCCGGCGAGACCATCGCCGAGATCGCCTCGGACCGCTACATCCTCCGCCTTGAAGTTCCGGAACGCCACGCGCGTTATGTCCAGCTTGGCGACGAGATCCTGATCGGCCCGCGTGGCCTGAACGTGACCGGCGAAGCGATCGGTAAAGGCAAGATCGTCACCGTCTATCCCCGCCTGTCCGGCGGCCGCGTCGTCGCCGATGCCGAGGTATCGGCCGGACTGAGTGATTATTTCGTCGGCGAGCGGGCGCTGGTGCGTATCGCCGCAGGCGAGCGTGAGACCTTCGTCATCCCGACGGCTTATGTGTTCAAGCGCTACGGCCTCGACTACGTACGCGTCGCCACCGAAGACGGCGAGCCGCTCGAAGTCGTCGTACAGCTCGGCCAGCCGGTCGAAGGCGACGAACCGATGGTCGAGGCGCTTGGCGGCCTGAAGGCCGGCGACCGCCTGGTGCGCCTATGAAACCCGGCATCTCCGGCACGCTGACGCGTGCCTTCATCTCCTCGCCGCTGACGCCGCTGCTGCTTATCTCTGCCCTGGCGCTCGGCCTCGTCGCTTTGGTCTCTCTGCCGCGTGAGGAGGAGCCGCAGATCAGCGTGCCGCTGGTCGATATCCATGTTTCCGCCGACGGCCTGAAGGCCGAGGACGCGGTCAAGCTCGTTTCCGAACCGCTGGAAACCATCGTAAAAGGCATCAACGGCGTCGAGCACGTCTATTCCCAGACCCAGGACGACCGGGTCACCGTTACCGCCCGCTTCTTCGTCGGCACCGATCCCGACGATGCCATCCTGCGTGTGCACGAAAAGGTGCGCGCCAACATGGAGCGCATCCCGATCGGCGTTCCCGAACCGCTGATCGTCGGACGCGGCATCGACGACGTCGCGATCGTCGTGGTGACACTGGCGCCGAAGCCGGAGGCGGCCGATCGCTGGACCGATAACGGGCTCTATTCCATTGCCCGCGATCTCCTCGTCGAACTCGCCAAGGTCGAAGACGTCGGCCTGACCTATATCGTCGGCGGCAGCGAGGAGCAGATCCGGGTCGAACCGGATCCCGAAATGCTGGCGCTTCACGGCATCACCCTGGAGCAGCTGATCGGCAAGATTTCCGAGGCCAACCGCTCGTTCCTCGCCGGCACCGTGCGCGATACCGGCCGCAGTCTGCCGGTCGTCGCTGGCCAGACACTGCAGGGCATCCCCGATATCGGTCTGCTCGAGATCACCGCGCGCGACGGTCGCACGGTATATGTTGGCGACATCGCCAGGGTCGTCGTCGATTCATCGCCCGAGGAACACCGCGTCTGGCACATGGGCCGCCACGCGGACGGCGGCGCGATGGAGCCGGTTCCCGCCGTATCCATCGCCATCTCCAAGCGCGCCGGCGCCAATGCCGTGGTCATCGGCGAGCGCCTGACAGAACGCCTTGAACTGATGCGCGGCACACTCGTCCCCGAAGACCTCGAAATCCTGATCACGCGCGACTACGGCGAAACGGCGAACGAAAAAGCCAACGAATTGCTGTTTCACCTGGGGCTTGCGACCGTCTCTATCGTTATTCTGGTGGCATTCGCTATCGGCTGGCGCGAGGGCATTGTCGTGATGGTCGTCATTCCAACGACGATCCTGCTGACGCTGTTTGCCTCCTATTTCATGGGCTACACGATCAACCGGGTCAGCCTCTTCGCATTGATCTTCTCGATCGGCATCCTGGTCGACGACGCCATCGTGGTGATCGAGAACATTGCCCGCCATTGGGAGATGGGCGACGGGCGCAGTCGCCGCGAGGCGGCAATCGACGCCGTCGCCGAAGTCGGCAACCCGACCATCGTCGCGACGCTGACGGTCGTCGCGGCGCTTCTGCCCATGCTCTTCGTCTCTGGACTGATGGGCCCTTACATGAGCCCGATCCCGGCGAACGCCTCGGCTGCGATGATCTTCTCGTTCTTCGTGGCTGTTATCGTCACGCCCTGGCTGATGCTGAAGATCGGCAAGAGCCACGGCGGACATGGCGGCGAAAACGGTCGCGACCACGCAGCCGCACATGGCGGCGCTCTCGGCCGCGTCTACGTCGCCGTCGCCCGCCCTCTGCTGAAGTCACGGTTTCGCGCCTGGACCTTCCTACTTCTCGTCGGCGTCACGACCGTGGGCGCCACCTACCTGTTCTTCGACAAGACGGTGACGGTGAAGCTGCTGCCATTCGACAACAAATCGGAGCTTCAGGTGGTCGTCGACCTGCCCGAAGGCTCGACGCTGGAGGATACCGGCCGCGTTCTCATGAAGGCTGCCGAAAAGCTCGCCGACCTGCCGGAGCTCGCCTCGATCCAGTCCTATGCAGGTACATCCGCACCCTTCAATTTCAATGGACTGGTGCGCCACTACTATCTGCGCGAGCTTCCCGAGAACGGCGACCTGCAGATCAACCTGACGCCAAAGTCGGAGCGCGACCGCGCCAGTCACGACATCGCCCTGGAGGTGCGTGAGCGGTTGGCTGGAATGGAGGTACCGGATGGTACCAGCATCAAGGTCGTGGAGGTGCCGCCCGGTCCGCCAGTGCTGGCGACGCTGCTTGCCGAAGTCTACGGCCCCGATGAGGAAACCCGCCGGGCAGTCGCAACCGAGATCCGCCAGATCTTTGAGGACGTGCCCTACATAGTCGATGTCGACGACAGCTTCGGCACGCCGGCGCCGCGGCTACATATCCGTATTGACCAGAACAACCTGGAATATCACGGGGTTACGCAGAGCGACGTCTATAACGCCATCCAGTCCTATCTGACCGGTGTTCCCGTAGGGTATTCGCACCGGGGCAACGGACGTCACCCCATCGAGATTGCCGTCAGGCTTCCAAAAGAGGATCTCGCGATCTCGCAGCGCACGCTGTCGACGCCGGTGCCCGCCAATGCGCTGCCCGGCAGCCGCGGCGTCGTCGAACTCGGCGATGTCGTCACGCTCAGCGAGGAGCCGGCGTCCTTCCCGGTGTTCCGCCGTGACGGCCGTCCGGCCGAAATGGTGCAGGCTGAACTGGCCGGCGAATTCGAGGCGCCGATCTACGGCATGATCGCCGTCTCCGACGCCATCGAGGCGCACGACTGGGGCGACCTGCCGAAGCCGCAAATGCTACTGCACGGCCAGCCCGAGGACGAGAGCGTCGCCTCGTTCCTGTGGGACGGGGAGTGGGAAGTGACCTATGTCACCTTCCGCGACATGGGCGCAGCCTTCGCCGTGGCGATCCTCGGCATCTACTTCCTGGTGGTTGCCCAGTTCGGTTCGTTCCTGCTGCCACTGGTGATCCTGACCCCGATCCCGCTGACGCTGATCGGCATTGTCTTCGGCCACTGGCTGTTCAACGCGTCCTTCACGGCGACGTCGATGATCGGCTTCATCGCGCTTGCCGGCATCATCGTGCGGAATTCGATCCTGCTGGTCGATTTCATTCGGCACGAGCGCGATCCGGAAAAGCCGCTGCGGCGGACACTTCTCGATGCCGGCGGGATCCGCTTCAAGCCTATCCTGTTGACGGCGCTCGCAGCGATGATCGGCGCAGCGGTGATCCTCACCGATCCGATATTCCAGGGTCTTGCCATCTCATTGCTGTTCGGGCTGGCGTCATCGACGCTGCTGACGGTGCTGGTGATCCCGGCAATCTACATCGCGCTGCGCGACGACAAGCGGCCTCTGGAGTCCTGAATCCGGAAGGCGACAGGACACGCAAATCTGCCGCCGATCCGTCGTCTTCGCGCAACCGATCGGCGAACCGCGCCCTGACGTACTTGTGACTGGCGCCGACCGGGCCGATGCGGTCCACTGAGCGCCATGAGTATCATCAAACCCGCACTCGGTTTGTTCATTTCCGCCGTTCTTGCGGTCGCCCTGACCGGGCCCGCCGCAGCCGGCGAGGCCGACGTGGTCGGAGTAAAGGCCACACCCGGCTCGAACGGCACCTGGCGCTTCGACGTCACCGTTCGCCACGACGATGCCGGCTGGGACCACTACGTCGACGCCTGGGATGTCGTAGGACCCGACGGCACGGTGCTCGGCACCCGCAAGCTCCTGCATCCCCATGAGACCGAGCAGCCGTTCACCCGCTCGCT
>CAJQNW010000317.1 GCA_905479765.1 uncultured Tepidamorphus sp.
TCGGCACGCTGCGTTCCTACCTGCGCGCGCTGGAGGCAATCGCCCAGGCGGCCCCGCTGCTCGGGCTGCTCGGCACCGTGATCGGAATGATCGACGCCTTCAAGGTGCTGGAATCGAGCGGCGGCGACGTCGATCCGGCAGGCCTTGCCGGCGGCATCTGGGTGGCGCTGATGACGACGGCGGTGGGCCTTGCCGTAGCGATCCCCACGGCGCTGGCGCTGCACTGGTTCGACGGCCGCACCGAGCGCGACCGGCGCACCCTGGAACGGCTGACGACGGTGGTGCTGACGCATCCGCCCACCGGACCGGTGCCAGTTGCCGCAACTGCCGCCACCCCTGCCGCCGGGCCAAAACCCGAGCCGGTGCCGCTGCATCCCACCGAAAGCCGGGTCCATGCGTCTTGACCGGGGAACACGGGTTCGCCGCACGACCAGCCTGACGTCACTGGTCGACGTCGTCTTCCTGCTGCTGCTGTTCTTCATGCTGGCGTCGAGCTTCTCCCGGTTTTCCGTGATCGAGGTCGGGCTCGGCGGCACCGGCGCGCCGGGCGCGGCCGCACCGTCGGCGCTCGACACCGTGCTGCTGAGCGTCGACGCGAACGGGCGCTATTCGGTGAACGGGGCCGGCGTCGAGACCGGTGGGCTCGCCAGCGCGCTGCGCCGGACCGGCTCGGCCGACACGCAGCGGATCCTGCTCAGGGCCACCGCCCGCGCCACCACGCAGGACATCGTTTCCGCCCTCGAGATCGCGCGATCGGCTGCCGCCGGCGACGTGATCCTGGCCCGCTAGAGGCAATCCGATGCGGCTCGCACCCCGACCGGGACGCCCCGCCGATGACGGCATCGTGCCGCTCATCAACATCGTCTTCCTGCTGTTGATCTTCTTCCTGATCGCCGGCACCATCGCGCCGCGTCCCGAAATCGCCGTGGCCTATCCCGAGACACGGGAGAGCCCGGTGACGCGGCCGCCGGCGGACGCCGTGTTCGTGTCGTCGGGGAGCTACATCTCCTATCGCGGCGCGGCGGTCGATACCGGCGGGCTGACGGCGATGGTCGCAGCCGACCTGCCCCGACTTTCAGACGACCATTTGCCGGTCGTCGTCGACCGCTCGCTGCCCGCCAGGGAGCTGTCGCCGGTGCTGAATGCGCTGACCGTGGCCGGCGTCACCAGGGTGCGGCTGATCACCCTGCGGGCGCGAAAGGGGGGACCATGATCCAGCCCGTCCACTGGCTGTGCGCCGCTGCCCTCGCCGTCGTGCTGCACATGGGGTTGCTCGGCTTCGCCACATCCAAGCCGGACGTTGCCATGGAGCGCTCGGCGGGACGCTCCGGCGCGGTCTGGGGGCTGCCGATGGAGATGGTCGCCGACGTGGTCGATCCGACCATGGAGCCTACCGAGACTGCGGAGGCCGTAGAACCGACCGAGATCGTCGAGGACGAATCCCAAATCGAGCCGGAAACGCCCGTGGAACCTGAAACATCGGTCGAGACCGAGGTGACCGACCCGGCCGAGGACGTCGAGGCGCTGGAGGCGAGCGAGCCCGCTCCGATCGAGCCCGAAACCACGGAGAGCATGACCGCGCAGACCGCCACCGAAGCGCCCGAACCCGAAGAGCCGGAGATCACCGAGCCGGTCCAGGTGGCGGCCTGGGACGGCGGAATCGCTGTGGCGTCGACGCCGGTCGAAGAGGTGGAGCCTGTCGAGGCGACCGCCGACGTCGAGGTCGCCACCCTGACACCGGTTGTTTCCGAGGCCCTCGAGGTGGTTGCCGAAGACGCAACGCCGATGCCGCGGGTACGGCCGGCGGACGTGCCGCGCGTCGAGGCGCTGCCGCAGCCGAAAACGGTCAGCAAGCCGAATGTCGTCCCGAAGAAACCGATACCCAGGACGGCAGCGCCCAAAAAGACCGCGACCGTCTCGAAGACGCAGTCCAAAGGACGCGCCGCCCCGGCCTCGGCGCCTGCCGGCGAGCAGGTCGGCACCGGGGGCACGCGGCAGGGCGCGGGCGGGCAGCAACTCGTCTCATCCTTCGCGGGCAAGGTCGCGGCGCATCTGAGGCGGCACAAGCGATATCCCAAGGAGGCCGCGGCGAAGCGACAATCCGGCACGGCGACGGTGACCTTCTCGATTTCAAAGAGCGGGGGCGTGCGGTCGGCGCGACTCGCGCGCAGTTCGGGAAACAGCGCCTTTGACCGCGAAGTCGTGGCGATGGTCCGTCGCGCCGCCCCCTTCCCGCCGATTCCGCCCGCAGTGGGCAAGAGCGCCATGACGTTCACCGTGCCGGTGCGCTTCCAACCTCGTTAAATCCGGCACGTTGAACTGAGACAGAGAACCATTAAGTTGCCCCACAAATAGGAGAAATGCCCATGTACCTCGCCATGAACCGCTTCAAGGTCAACAAGGGATCGGAAGCCGATTTCGAGACCGTCTGGCGCACCCGCGACAGCCATCTCGATTCCGTGCCCGGTTTCGTCGAGTTCCATCTGCTGAAGGGTCCGGAGCGCGAGGATCACACGCTGTATTCCTCCCACACGATCTGGCGCTCGCAGGAAGATTTCGAAGCGTGGACCAAGTCCGACGCCTTCCGGCAGGCGCACAAAAGCGCCGGCGGAAACAAGCCGCTGTTTCTCGGCCATCCCGAATTCGAAGGCTTCGAGTCGGTGCTGGCCCAGAAGTCGACGAAAACGGCAGCTTAAGCCGACACATGGTCCAGCGTCGCGCCGGAGTTTCTCCGGCGCGACCCCACCACGACGATCGCCCAAGCGCCGGATATGAAGGGCGGGGCTTGCCTGCATTTGCCGGCATCTCCCAGATCCACATCGACGACATCGCTATGGTGCCGACGCCGGAATTCTGATGAAATCCCGGGTTCTGGCGCGGCGGCGACGCGCACCGATGAGGCTGGGATGACTTTATGGAACCGATCAAAGAGCCGTTCGACTATACCTCGCCGGCACTGAAGGTGCTGTTCGGGGCCGGGCGGAGCCTGGAGGCGGCCGATGCGGTGAAATCGCTCGGCGGCAAGCAGGCACTGGTCCTGTCGACGCCCGAACAGGAGGCGCTGGCCAGGGATGTCGCCACCCGGCTGGGTGACCTGTGCGGCAACATTTTTTCCGGCGCGAGAATGCACACGCCCGTGGCGACCACCGAGGAGGCGATGGACATCGTCGCCGGTGAACGCATCGACTGCATCGTCTCGGTCGGCGGCGGTTCGACCATCGGGCTCGGCAAGGCGATCGCGCTGAGGACCGACCTGCCGCAGGTGGCGATCCCGACCACCTATGCCGGCTCGGAGATGACCGATATCCTGGGCGAGACCCAGGGCGGCGAGAAGATCACCCAGCGCACTGCGAAGGTTCGACCCGAGATCGTCATCTACGACGTCGACCTGACGCTCAGCCTGCCGCCGATGCTGTCGGCCACCAGCGGCATGAACGCCATCGCGCACGCCGTAGAGGCGCTCTACGCCAGGGACGGCAACCCGGTGATCACGCTGATGGCCGAGGAGGCGATCCGGGCGTTCGCGAAGAGCCTGCCGACGATCGTCGAGCGGCCGTCCGACATCGAGGCGCGTGGCGGCGCGCAGTACGGCGCCTGGCTGTGCGGTATGTGCCTCAATGCCGTGTCGATGGCGCTTCATCACAAGCTCTGCCACGTGCTTGGCGGCAGCTTCGACCTGCCCCATGCCGAGACCCATACGATCGTGCTGCCGCACGCCATCGCCTACAACGCACCGGCGACACCCGAGGCGATGGCGCGGCTGGCCCGCGCGCTCGATGTCAGCGACCCGGCGCAGGGGCTTTTCGCGCTCAACCAAAGACTTGGAGTACCGACGGCGCTAAAGGATATCGGCATGCCGGAAGGCGGCATCACCAAGGCGGCGCATACGGCCGTCGCCAATCCGTACTGGAATCCGCGGCCTCTCGAGGAAGACCTGTTGCGCGAGTTGATCGCCGATGCCTACGCCGGCCATCCGCCACGGGGGAAAACGATATGACCGACATGCAGGCAGACCGGCTCGCCATCCGCGACCTCGTCGAGAACTGGGCAGTCTGGCGCGACGCCGGCGACTGGGAGCGCTTCGCAACCGTCTGGCACGACGACGGCTGGATGATGGCGACCTGGTTCCAGGGCCCGGCCGCCGACTTCATCAAGGTCAGCCGCGAGGGCTTCGAGAAGGGCGTCAACATCCTGCATTTCCTCGGCGGCACTGCGATCGACATCGCCGGCGACCGGGCAATCGCCCAGTCCAAGATGACCATCAACCAGCGCGCGGCGGTCCACGATGTCCCGTGCGACGTGGTGTGCACCGGCCGCTTCTACGACTTCATCGAAAAGCGCAGTGGCGCCTGGAAGATCGTGCTGCGCCAGCCGATCTACGAGAAGGACCGGCTCGACGTGATCGATCCGGCGGCCAGCCTGTCGCTTAATCCGGACGTGCTGGCCCGGTTTCCGGAAGGCTACCGGCATCTCGCCTACCTGCAGGACGGGCTGGGCTTCAAGGTGAAGACCACCATGCCCGGCCTGAAGGGGCCGGCAGTGGAAGAGCTGTATAAGCGCGGCGCGGGCTGGCTTTCCGGCGAGGCCCTGCCGGCGCCGAAGGCGGGATAGGAGAAACCGTCTCCCATCCGTAACCTTCACGCAACTTGCGAAATTCAAAAAGACGATCGTCCGGGGAGGACAGAATGCGCAATTTCGACGAACACAACATCACCGAAGCGGTGCTCGGGCGCGTGCGCAATGCGTCCGATCCGCGGGTGCGCCAGGTCAGCGAAGCGGTGGTGCGGCACCTGCATAAATTCATCCGGGAGGTCGACCCGACCTTCGAGGAGTGGCAGCAGGCGATCCAGTTCCTGACCGACACCGGCAAGATGTGCTCCGATACGCGCCAGGAATTTATTCTGCTCTCCGACACGCTCGGCGCTTCGATGCTGGTCGACGCGATCAACCATCGCCTGCCCGAAGGCGCGACCGAGACGACGGTGCTCGGGCCGTTCTATGTCGACAACCCGCCCGTCGCGGAGCTTGGCGACGATATCTCGGGCGGCGCGGAGGGGATCCCGATGTACTGCCACGGCATCGTGCGCGATTCAGGCGGAAAGCCGATCGCCGGCGCCATAGTCGATACCTGGCATTCGGATGACGAGGGCTACTACGACGTCCAGCACTATGATGAAGGCGGCACCATTTCGATGCGGGCGCGATTCCAGACCGACGAGAACGGCGAATTCCGGTTCTGGTCGATCGTGCCGAACTACTATCCGATCCCCGACGACGGCCCGGTCGGCAAGATGCTCGGCGCCCAGGGCCGCCATCCCTACCGGCCGGCGCATGTCCACTTCATGATCTCGGCGGAGAATTGCGAGAAACTGGTCACGCACGTCTTCATCGCCGGCGACAAGTACATCGATTCCGATGTCGTGTTCGGAGTGAAGGAATCGCTGATCAAGGCGCTCGACCACCAGCACGCCGGTACCGCGCCGGACGGGCGCGAGATGGACAAGGACTACGCGATCCTCAACTACGATTTCGTGCTGAGCCCGGGCAAATAGGGCGCGTGACGCCCACTCCTAGCGGACAGACTCCGCGCCGCCGGCCAGCCCCGTGCCGCCGTAGATCCACTGGATGCGGTCGTACCACTCGTCCGGCGGCGTTGAACTCATGATCAGGTTCCTGAGTTCGGCGTGGGCGCCGTCGGGATGGAAGATGTGCTCGCCCATCAGACGCGACTGGAGCTGGACGCGGGCGGTGCGCGGGACACGCTTGATCCGGTAGGATTCCAGCGCGGTCTCGATATCGCCGGAGGCCGCCTCCATCTCGTGGGCCAGGCAGACGGCATCCTCCATCGCCATGCAGGCGCCCTGGGCCATGTACTGCATCATCGGATGGGCGGCGTCGCCAAGCACCACGACACGGCCGTCGACCCAGTTGGAGACCGGATCGCGGTCGCACAGGACCCAGAGCTTCCAGTCCTGGCCGTGCTCGATGATCTGGCGCGGGCGCGGATGGATGTGCTCGAAGCCCTTGGAAACCTCTTCCTTCGAGACCGATTTACCGGCGACCGGCTCGGGCGCGTCGTTGTGATAGGTGACGACCAGATTGAACGATTTCCAGCCCGACAGCGGATAGTGGACGATGTGGCATTTCGGCCCCGCCCATAACGTCGCCGCGTTCCAGCGCAGGTCTTCCGGCATCTTTTCGGTCGGGATCACCGAGCGATAGGTGGTGTGCCCGGAGACGCGCGGCGCGCCGTCGTCGATCAGCCGCTTGCGCACGTTCGACCACAGCCCGTCCGCGCCGATCAGCGCCCGGCCCTCCACCGTCTCGCCGCTCGCGAGCTTCGCGGTAACGCTGTCGCCATCCTGCTCGTAATCAACGACCTCGCACGAGGTGCGCAGCCCGACCCGGTCGCTGTCCTGGCAGGCGCGCAGGAACACGCTGTGCAGCTCGCCGCGATGGACGACGGCATACGGGTTCTTGAACCGCTCGCGGAACCGCTCGTCGATGGGGATATGGGTGATCTCCTCCCCGGTCATGGCGTCCATCAGGCGCAGATTGTCGATGTAGACGGCCATCGACCGGGCCGCGTCGCCGACGCCCAGGGTGTCGAAGGCATGAAAGGCATTGGGGCCGAGCTGGATGCCCGCGCCGATCTCGCCCAACTGAACGGATTTCTCCAGGACGATCGACGAAAAGCCCTTCCGGGCAAGACCGGCGGCCGTGGCGAGACCGCCGATACCACCGCCGGCGATGAGAATGGGTTTGGTTTGTTCCATGGTTCTCCCGGCCGCCCGCGTGACGGGCGGCGCCCCTCCTTTAACTCCCAATCGGCCATCCTCAGCGCCCGGGGGCGGCGCGGTCAGGCTTCCGTGTCGGGCTGCCTTGAGGGATGCGCGTCGGCGAAGGCCGGCAGCGCCTCACAGGCGGCGTGGATTTCGCGCAACCTAGGCATGTCGGTCAGGTCGACGCCGAAGCGGTGCGCGGAGAAAATCTGCGGCACCAGGCAGATGTCGGCCAGACCCGGCTCGTCCCCGAAGCAGAAGCGACCCGATTCCGACTCCTTGGCGACCAAATCCTCGCACGACCTGAGTCCGTCGCCTAGCCAGCGCCGGCACCAGGCATCGGCGACCGGCTGGTCATGTCCGAGTTCGGTTTTCAGGTAATCGAGCACCCGCAGGTTCTGCAACGGATGGATGTCGCAGGCGATCACTTGCGCGAACGCCCGGACCTTGGCGCGCAGGTTCGGATCCTCGGGCAGAAGCTTCGGCCCGCCTTGGGTCTCGTCCAGCCATTCGACGATCGCCAGCGACTGGGTCAGCGTGAAGTCGCCAGACACCATCGTCGGCACCAGCGCCTGCGGATTAAGCGCGCGGTATTCCGGGGTCTTCTGCTGGCCGCCGTCCTTGCGCAGATGCACCGAGACGAATCCGTAGGGCACCTGCTTGAGGTTGAAGGCGATCCGGCAGCGATAGGCCGACGAGCTGCGGAAATACCCGTAGAAGGTGATCGTTTCGCCGGAGGTCATTCCGCTTGGGCTCATTCTGCCGGGCCGATCGTCAGCGACAGCGGCGCGAGGCCGTCGATGCCGCCGGTGATGACGTCGCCGGGCTTGATCGGGCCGACGCCGGCCGGCGTGCCGGTGTAGATCAGGTCGCCCGGCGCCAGATGATAGAAGCCCGAGAGATGCGAGACGATCTCCGGAACCTTCCAGATCAGCTCGACCAGCGTCGCGTCCTGTTTGGTCTCGTTGCCGACCTTGAGCCAGATCTTCTGCGGGCCCAGTTCGGCATAGTCGCCGGCCCTGGTAATCTCGGCGATGATCGCGGAATTCTCGAAGGCCTTGCCGAAGTCCCAGGGGCGGCCCTTCTCGCGCGCGGCAAGCTGCAGGTCGCGGCGGGTCAGGTCGATGCCGGTGGCGTAGCCGTAGACGGCCTTTTCGGCCTCGGCGAGATCCGCCTTGAAGACCGGGACGCCGATCGCGATCACCAGTTCCATCTCGAAATGGCAGTTCTCGGTGCCGGGCGGATAGGGAATCGTCGATCCGGTCGGCGTGATCGCGGTGGCCGGCTTGGTGAAGTAGAACGGCGCCTCGCGGTCCACCTCGAAGCCCATCTCGGCGGCGTGGGCGGCATAGTTGCGGCCAACGCAGAAGATGCGGCTGACGGGATACTGCGCCGTCTCGCCCTTGACGGGGACGCCGGGGGTCGGGGGAATGTCAAACAGGTAGGTCTGGCTCATCGGGCACGCTCTTCGTAGTAGCCGAGCTTTTCCTGAAGCGGGCCGTCATGGACGCGGATCAGGAAGGCGGGCTCGGTTCCGGTGGAATGGGTGATCTCGGCGAAAACAGGCACCGAGAACGTATCCTTGGCCTGCCATTCGAACGTCTCGCCGTCAATCACCGTCTTGCCGCAGCCCTTGATGGCATGGAAGATCGCGCTGGATGACCGGCGCGGCGGACGCACGGTTTCGCCCGGCCGGATCATCAGCACGGTGAAGCCCATGATCGGCAGCGGGCTCTGGCCCGTTTCCGGGTTCACATAGTCGATCTCGACGGGCTCCGGCCCGCTGGCCTCGGCCATTTCGCGCAGCACCGTTTCGGTGCGATCCCAGGGAAAGCGCATCATCGGGAAGTCAGGCGCCGCCGCGACCCTGGTGGCGCGGGACCGCGAGGGCACGATGCCGGCGGCCTGATATTCGACTTCGGAGGTATCGGGCCGGTTGCGGCGCGCCTGCAATTCGCCTTCCTCGGCGTAGGAGCCTTCGAGGTAGTAAAACAGCGGCAGATCGAGCGCGTCGAGCCAGATCACCGGTTCGGTGCCGTCATGGCCATGATCGTGCCAGGTGCCGCCGGGCGTCAGGATGACGTCGCCGTGCTTCATCGGCAGCTTCTCGCCCTCGACGACGGTAAAGGCGCCCTCGCCCTCGACGACGACGCGGGCCGCGCTCGGGGTGTGGCGATGGGCCGGCGCGGTCTCGCCGGGAAGCAGCAGCTGCAATCCGGCATAGAGCGAGGCGGTCGCCTGCATGGCGCCGACGCCACGGCCGGGATCGGAGAGAACCAGAACGCGGCGCTCAGCCTTTTCGACCGGCGTCAGTTCGCCGGCCTCCAGGAGCAGCGGGCGAACATCCTTGAAGGCCCACAAATGCGCCTTCGTCTGCGGCTGCGGTGCGCCGTGCGGCAGGACGTTGCGCATCATCGGCCACAGCGGCGCGACGCCGGCGGCCGTCATCGATTCACGATAGGCTTCCGGCAAGTCTTCGAGCGTGCCGAGGGCTTCGGCCATGGCAGTCCTCCCCATCGCGAGCCGGCTTCGAACGCCGGCCTGTTTCGTAATTCGGTTATTAGGTAGTATACTTATCATTATCGGCCCGTCAACGTCCGACTGCGTGGTCGGACTCGAAAGGCTTGTCGTTTTGGCGGATATGGCGGTAATCGAGACCGTCGCCGCACAGGGAGCCGGAATGGACAAGAAACAGCTTGAAATCCGGGAAATGCCCGGCCACCTAATCCGACGCCTGCACCAGGTGTCGGTCTCGCTGTTCATGGAGGAAGCCGGCAAGGCGGGATTCGATCTGACGCCGGTCCAATACGGCGCGCTGTCCACGCTCCGTGCCAATCCGGCGATCGACCAGGCGACGCTTGCCGGCCTGATCGCCTACGACCGCGTGACCATCGGCGGGGTGGTCGACCGGCTCGTGCAGAAGGGCCTGGTGCGCCGCGAGATCAACAAGCGCGACCGGCGAGCCCGCGAACTCTCCCTGACCGACGAGGGCGAGCGCCTGTTCAAGGCCGTGACGCCGGCCGTTCACCGGGTGCAGGCGCTGACGCTGTCAGGCCTCGACGACGAGGAGCGGGAGGTGTTCCTGACGCTGTTGCGCAAGGCGACCGATGCCGCGAACGACCAGAGCCGCGCGCCGCTTCGTGAAACGACGTGAAAGGTCAGCCGCCGTCCGCTTAGAGCCGCCCGGCTAGATCAGACCCGAGCGGATCGCCAGGATCGCGGCGTGGTGACGGCTGGAGCCGCCGAGCTTCCGGGCCGCCTTGCCGAGATGATAGTTCACCGCCGAGTCCGACAGGCAGACCTTGTCGGCGATGTCGCTGGTGGTTAGCCCTTCCGCCGTCCACGCCAGGCATTCGAGTTCGCGGGCGGTGAGCTGCGGCAATTCGGCAGACTTTCCGCCGCGAACCTGCGTGACGATGCGGTCGTGCATCTGGACCGCGGTCATCTGCAGGGCCGGCGCCTGCGCGCGCACCGCGTCCAGAAGGTCGTCGTCGCGGGCGCCGACCACCGTGAACAGCCCGACATCGCCTTCCGGGCCGCAGACGGGGATCGAATAGCCGCTGACGATGCGGAATTCGCGGGCCTCGTGAAACACCCGTTTCTGGCTCTTCTTGAAGGGGCGAAGGAACTTGCCGCTGTTCCACCGGAACGGCAGCCGGGCGCGCGTGCCGAGGAAGACGACGGGATCGTAGAGCTGGTAGAAGCGGCCGAGATAGCGGTGGCGCCATTCATCGGGATAGTTGGTGAGCAGCACCGGCTCCGCGCCGACGTCGACGCGGTGCGGGGCGCGCATCATCAGATAGGAAAAATACGGCAGGCCGAGCCCGCCCGCGTAGTCCGAGAGCGCCCCTTCCAGGGCGCCCGCGTCCGCGCAGTGTTCGAACGGGTTACTTTCGACAATCCCCACAGCCATCGTCATGGCACGTATAAACTCATGGAATGTTTCAACAAACCGGGGGCCTCGCGCAAAGGCTAGCATCCCCGGATCGCTCCCCTCAAGCACGTATGACGCGCAGGCGGGCACGGCGCTTGCGGGGAGACTGTCCGCGTGAGCTCATTCCGGTTCCCGCCAGGCCATGTGTTTTTTGCAACATCTTGCAGTGTACCGGCCGGCCGGAGCGATGCTTAGCTGTTGGTTTGATGAAACTTTTATAGCTGAAGAGGGGTTCAGCGATGTCGTCCTTACTCAACTGGTGCCGTCCCGTCGCGGGAGCGGTACTCGTGCTCGCCGGATTGGCGCTGCCGATCCAGGCCTCGGCTGAAGAGGTCGTGAAGATCGGCGTTCTCGCGCCGCTGACCGGCCCGTCCGCCTCCGACGGTGAAGAATTCGTGCGCGGCGTCGAATGGGCCGTCGAAGACGCCAACAAGGCCGGCGGCATCGCCGGCTATACCTTCGAGACCGTCGTCGCCGACGTGAAGGATCATTCGGCCGCAAACGTATCGAGCGCGGTGGAACGCCTGCTCGGCACCGACGGCGTCGAGGTGATCCTGACCGGTTACGCCAGCCTGTCGATGTTCGAAGTCGACCTGATGGCGGAAGCCGACATGCCCTATATCGCGGCCGGCCCGTCGCCCTCGTTCGCCGCGATCGTCTCGCCGGCTCCGGAAGACTACTGGTGCTGCTGGTCGTACACGGCCTCGTTCAAGGGCTACGAGACCGACGTGCTGCCGGTGGTCGAGAGCCTGGCCGCCGACGGCAAGATCACGATCAAGGACAAGAAGGTCGCGATCATCTCGTCGGACAATCCCTATTCGAAGACGATCTCGGAAGGCATGAAGAAGGTCTTCACCGACGCTGGCTGGACGATCACCGTCGACGAGCTGGTGCCGTTCGGCGAAGTCAGCGACTGGCGCGCCAGCCTTGCCAAGGTGCGGCAGGATCCGCCGGACCTGGTGATCAACACCGACTACCTGCCCGGCAACTCCGCGCTGTTCCTGAACCAGTTCCTGGAGCAGCCGACCGACAGCCTGGTGTTCCTGCAGTACGCCCCGTCGGTGCCGGAATTCGTCAAGCTGACCGGCGATAAGTCGAACGGCGTCCTCTACAACCTGATCGGCGGGCCGATCGACGCGCCCGGCTGGCCGCGCGGCCAGGAGCTGATGAAGAAGTTCGAGGAACGCTACGGCGTCGCCTCGGGCGCCTATGGCGTCGGCCTCTACGAGATGGCCA
>CAJQNW010000318.1 GCA_905479765.1 uncultured Tepidamorphus sp.
AAGCAATGCGCCCCGTTGCGGTCGTTGAGACATGCGCTCTCACATCCTGAAAGCGGACGATGTCCCTCTCGCTCAAGGCCAGCACGTTCAGTCAAACGCGGAGCAGTCGGTCGACGAGATCGCTACGGTTCTCTGCTGGGCCCTGTATGCAGCCGGAGGGATGCCATTTGCCCTCGCGAACGCACGGCTGAATGAGGCCTCAGTCGCATACCCGACTTCTTCCGCGAGACGCGCGATCACGACGTCGGTTAGCAAAAGTCGCTCGCGCGCGAGAAACAGCCGCCATTCCCGCAGATAGCGGATCGGTGGGCATCCGAGCTTGGCAGCGAAGCGCTCCGATACAACCGTGCGCGACGCTCCGGCCTCGCGCGCCAGCACAGCGAGCGTCCAGGGATGCATCGGATCGGTGTGGATCAGTTGTAGACAGCGCCCGACAAGCGGATCGCGGATCGCCGAGAGCCATCCCGTGTCCCGATCCGGTTGGTTCATGAGCTCACGGCGGAGCACTTCGAGCAGAGCCACTTCGGTGAGCCGCTCAAGCAGCGTAGAGCCGCCGGGAGCGGGTGCATCGACTTCGCGCACGATCTGTTCCACGACGCCGGCCAACCAGTCATTCTCGCTCCGGGTATGAACGTGAATAAACTCGGGCAAAGCCTGCCGGAAAGGGCCAAAATACATTGCTTCGCAGCGCACATAGCCGCACAGCATGCGGACCACACGATCCGGGCCGCCGTATCGCAGGACCGGGGTTTGCGACCATGGAGGGGGAGGAAGGCCATTGCCGGGATCGATCTCGGGGCCGCCGGTTCCTGCGCCGAGCCGGTGGGGGGCACCGAAGGGAAAGGCCGCGATGTCGCCTTCGGCCAGCTTTGTCCGGACGCCGTCCATCTCGAGCCAGCACGTGCCGCCGGCCAGGATGTGGAAGCCGATTGCATCCTTCGGCTTGTAAGGCGCGGGCGTGGCACCGGTCTCCCAGTCGCCCGCCGGCATGAAGCAGTACTGCAGCGAGTCGGTGATCCGTACCCGCCGCAGACATTCGGACATAAGCGATGCGGAGCGCGCCTCCAGCATAAAACGGATTCCCGGAAAAGAAACTCGGATGATCGGTCAAAGCCGAGAACTGGAAATAGTCGCACAATCACAGCTCGGATCAATTGTGACCTCTGGAGATTGGCATGACAACTGAGACGGACAAACTGGTGATCTTGGTCACCAAAGGTATCGATTCCGAACTGTCTTCGGTGGCTTTCACGATAGCCAACGGAGGGATCACGTCAGGGCTGACTGTCTTCATGTTCCTCACAAGCACGGCGATCGACCTCGTGCGCCAGAACGGGCAGACGATGACGCACGTACCTCCGCTCGATCCGCTCGCCCGACAGATCGAAAACTTCCAACAGCGCGGCGGAACGATCTGGGCCTGCCCGCCTTGCGTCAAGTCACGCGGCTACGAACAGGACGACCTTTTGCCCGGGGTGATCATCGCAGGCGCGGCTGCAATGCACGAGGAAATCAGGAAGGGCGCGGCGACACTTTCCTTCTAGCCAAAGGTCTCGTACGCCTGCGCGCGGGCACTCGCGACCCTCAGTCGAGGCTTGGGCCGCGAGTTGCAACGTTCGATTGCTGGATTATCTGCCCAAGACCTGCCCGTCGGCAAACGGCCCAAGGCGGTCATCCAGCGGATGAAGCTTGAAAGGCAGCTCTGGGCCGAGAGCGGAAATTTGATCGGATATGACCCAGATTATGCAGGACGCGAACTAGCGAATTGATTTCATTTCGAGGAAGTACTTGAATTTGCTTCAGGGGCTGTGTCCATTTCCGAAACAAGAGTCCCTGCGTTCGGAGCAAATAACAAGACAAGGCTCGGATTTCCCAATACAATGTCGCCTGTGACCTCCCTGCAGATGAGATCAAGCGTAACATTTCCCTGAGATGTTACAGGAAAAGCTCTCACCCCGCTCAATGTCGCATATTCGTTCGAATTTGGGAGCTTTACTACAGTATATATAGATGTCCCAAGATTTGTTCCGGGAACATCCACAGTGCATCCGACGCGGGAGTCTGCAGCATTGGAATGCGCGAATACACTATACATTGCCGTAATAGCTCCAGGTCCAGGCGCGCTGATTGTAACCTCCCGAATAACTGTGTCCGCACCAAAAACTAAAACAATCGCAGCATCAACGAATCGTTCCGACGCGGCAATACCCGTGGGCTTCGCGGCGCTCGCAAGGTCTTGCGGTTTTACCTGGCCGTTTTTGATATTTTTCGACCGGACGACATTCTTGCCAAGTTGCTTCTTGCCGACGCACCCTTTGCACTTGAGATTCTTTGCCGTTTGCGCGGACGCTGTATCCGCCGAGGCGAGACCAACAGTACAAGCCAACCCGCAGGTCAATATCAAGGCGAATACAAGACGGAAAAATCGGTTCATCTTGTTCTCCTTCGAAAAAATTGTAAAATTCGAGGTGTAGACCGCAACGGCGGGTCGGCGTTTGCGTTTCAGCTTGTCGAGCTGTCTTGGAGTGTGCATGGCTCCGAGCGCCGCGCGCTCGTCCAAGAACGCAGCCAGTCTACCCTACTTTCTTGAGACCGGGTATCCCATTTGCCTTCCCTTCGCTAAGGCTGAGTCCCATGGGGGTCACGTTGACCGACACACCGCTCGGCCATACAGCGATCGAGCGGGATCTCGGCGAAAGGGGGGCTCGAACGGCCGCAGGGAGGATCGAGAAGACCTTAGCGGAGTTCGGAAATCGAGCCGAACTCAGTGAGGACGAGAAAGCGACGGGCGTCATTGCCGCGTTTGTGCAAGCGGACGACTGCCGTGTGAGCATAGATACATCAGAGATAACGCCATGATCGACCGACCCGATATCTGCCGTGGCGGGAATGGTTTCGTTGCCCAGGAAGCGGACCCATGCGGCCGACCGTCAATGGTAGCCGCCTGACGGTGGTGTTTCGGTTTGAATTTCCGCTACGGGCCGGACGCTGACTTTGCGCTCTATCCTTTTTGTTGTTCTGCAGTCGCTCGACAATCCACGGGGCGCCTCGAGCCCACCGAGATACCGGTTCCCGCACGTCGCGTTTGCCTTCGCAGCGATACCCCGCTCACTCGGCCGGATGGTGGTCCGGCCGGGGGACGGGGGCGAGAGCGTCCGAGGCGGCGAAACCCGCGCCGACGCCGTTGCGCGCGACGACATAGATAAACAGTCCCATCGACAGCAGCGCGGCAATGGAGCCGAGCTTGGCGGCGGTCTCGCCCTGCCCGTTGATCGCCATGGCGATGCCGGGAACCATGATCACCACCGCCAAGACCGTCAGGGCGTAATGCACCCATGCGATCCTGAACGCCGCCGCGCGCGGGGTAAGCGCATAGTAGGTGCCGAACACGGCCATCGCGACGAAACCGATCAGGTTCAGGTGGCCGTGGGCGGGCGCCAGGGTGTGGTCGCCGGATGCCGACATCTGGATGCCCCAGATCATGCCGGACAGGCCGAAGACGGCCGCGGTCAGGAAATAGCAGGTTGGTAACGATCGCATCGTGAATCCTTCCGGTCGGTCAGCCCGCCGCCAGCCGCGGGCCGGTGAATGTCAGATGATGGCGCCTGGCGCTTTCCTCGATCGCCGCCACGATCGACATCGCGCCGCCGCTCTGTTCCCTCGCCAGGATCGTGCGATAGCGCACGCCCTCCCATTCCGTGACGTCGTCGCTCGTCAATTCGCTGTCCAAGATTTCCTCCGTTCGCAGTGCATGGACGAAAGCGCCTGCGAGAAAACCCTAGCCCAGCGTAAGGCATATAAAAAATCGATTGATTGTATATAATCTATTCACATGGTGAATTTATCGACCTTCGACCTGAACCTGTTGCGCGTTCTCGATGCCCTGCTGCGGGAGGGATCGACCGTCGCGGCGGGGACCCGGCTCGGCCTGTCGCAGCCGGCGGTCTCCAACGCGCTCGGGCGTCTGCGCGCGGCGACGGGGGACGCGCTGTTCTTCCGGCAGGGCCAGGGCCTGGCGCCCACCGAATACGCGCGCCGTCTCGAGGGGCCGCTTCGCGAGCATCTCGACGCCATCCAGACCTTGCTGAACGGCCCCAGGACCTTTGATCCTCAGACCTCGGAGGCCCGCTTCAGGATATCCGGCAGCGACTTTTTCGCCGAGATGCTGATGCCGCAACTGGCCGGACGCCTCGCAGCGGAGGCGCCGCGCATGCTCCTGCACCTGGTCGACCTCGTGCCCGACAGCTATGTCGACACGCTGGAGCGCTACGAGGTGGACCTGGCTCTTATTCCAGCGATCCCGTTCCCCGACTGGGTGCAGAGCCGCGCGATCTTCAAGTCCACGTTCTCGGTGATCGCCAGGCGCGGCCATCCGGACATGGTACAGGCCGGCATCCGGCCGGGCGAAGCCGTTCCCATCGATCTGTTCTGCGCGCTCGGGCATGTCCTGTTTTCGCCGGAGGGCAAGGACAGCGCGATGGGCGACGCGGCGCTGGCGCGGGTGGGTCGGAAGCGCCGGGTCGCGATGACCATGCCGGTGTTTTCCGGCGTCTACCGGGCGGTGGCAAATTCCGACCTGATCGCCCTCCTCCCGACACAACTGGCCCGGCACGTCGCGCCCGTCGTCGGGCTGGAGGTCTATTCAGCGCCGATGCCGATCGATCCGGCCACAATCACCATGATCTGGCACCGGCGCTACTCCGGCTGGCCGCCGCACGCCTGGCTGCGCGAGCAGATCGCCGACCTGCTGGCGCCGCTCGACGAGACAACCGATCCGCGCCCCGTCAGAAAGCGCTCGCGCATCAAAAAGGATTGATTTGCCGCCGCCGGGCAAGGCCGCCACCGTAACGGTGGCATAAGGAACGTCATAAACCGCCAGACAACGACAAGGAGGATCGCGCGATGCAGCGACTGACGGCGAAGGACTTCAGCCCCGAGCTTCTGGAACTCTACGATTTCTATGCGCACGGCAGGATCACCAAGCGCCAGTTCCTCGACCGCGCGGGCAAATACGCGGCCGGCGCGATGACGGCTGCAATGGTGCTGGACCTGATGAAGCCGAACTACGCCATGGCCGAACAGGTTTCGTTCAACGATCCCGAGATCAATGCGACCTACGTGACCTACGAGTCGCCCGAGGGCAACGGCGCGGTCGAGGCCTACCTGGTGACGCCGGCGGGTGCCGACGGGCCGCTGCCCGGCGTCCTGGTGGTGCACGAGAACCGCGGCCTCAATCCCTACATCAAGGATGTCGCGCGGCGGCTGGCCAAGGCCGGCTTCATGGCGCTGGCGCCGGACGGCCTTTCATCGGTCGGCGGCTATCCGGGCAACGACGACGACGGCCGCGACCTGCAGCGCCAGGTCGATCCCGAAAAGCTGATGAACGACTTCTTCGCCGGGTACGAGCATCTGGCAGCGCGCGAGGACTCGACCGGCCAAGTCGGCTGCGTCGGCTTCTGCTACGGCGGCGGCGTCTGCAATGCGCTGGCCGTCGCCTATCCCGAGCTCGGCGCCTCGGTGCCCTTCTACGGCCGCCAGCCGGACGCCGCCGACGTGGCCCGCATCGAGGCGCCGCTGATGCTTCAGTACGGCGGCCTCGACGAGCGCGTCAACGCCGGCTGGCCGGCCTACGAGGCGGCGCTGAAGGAGAACGGCAAGACGTATGAGGCCTTCATCTATGACGGCGCCAACCACGGCTTCCACAACGATTCCACGCCGCGCTACGACGAGGCGGCGGCCAACCTCGCCTGGGAGCGGACGATTACGTTCTTCAACGAAACCCTGCGGTAGATCCTCCGACGCGGCGATGAGACGGATACCGCCGCGCGCATGCGTGAGGAAAATCCGCTCATCGCGTATCGGCAATCCCGGTCCGTCCGGCGAGGACATCAGCCGAGACCGGACGACCTTCCCCTACTGCCTCGAAGGCTTCCTTGACAACTTTCCCGGCGAAGCCGATTAAGGACATGGGGCCGCCCGCAAGGTCATGCGCGATTGCACTTGCGGAGCGGCCCCGTCGTTATTCGGTCCGCCGGAGACGTTGGTGATGGTTGAACAGAGGAAACTGGCCGCGATCCTTGCTGCGGACGTGGTCGGGTTCAGCCGGCTCACAGGTGCCGACGAGGACCGCACGCTCGCCAGGCTTCGGTCGCTGCGCAGCGACCTCGTCGATCCCACGATCGCCGTTCACAACGGACGCGTCGTCAAGCGAACGGGTGACGGCGCGCTGGTCGAATTCCGCAGCGTCGTCGATGCCGTGCGCTGCGCGATCGAGATCCAGAACGCTATGGTCGAGCGGAACGCGGGCCTGCCTGCCGACCGCCGGATCGAGTTCCGTATCGGCATCCATCTCGGAGACGTCGTCGAGGAGAGCGACGGCGACCTGATGGGGGATGGCGTCAACATCGCCGCACGGCTCGAGGGCGTGGCCGAGCCCGGGGCCATCTGCCTGTCCGAAGACGCCTACAGGCAGGTGCGATCCAGGCTCGATCTCGCCATCAGCGACCTCGGCGAGACGAGGCTCAAGAACATTGTCGAGCCGATGCGGATCTACTCGCTGCAGGTCGGCCTTCCCGCGCAGCCACGGCCCGTCGCCGCCGGGCGTGAGCAGCCGGCGGCACCGGCGATGCCGGACAAGCCGTCGATCGCGGTCGTTCCTTTTGCCAACATGTCGGGCGACCCGGAGCAGGAGTACTTCGCCGACGGGATCGTCGAGGACATCATCACGGCGCTGTCGCGCTTCAACCAGCTGTTCGTGATCGCGCGAAACTCGAGCTTTGCCTACAAGGGCAAGTCCGTCGACGTGAAGGTAATCGGACGGGAACTCGGGGTTCGCTACCTGCTGGAAGGCAGCGTGCGGAAATCGCGCAACCGGGTGCGCATAACCGGGCAACTGATCGACACGGCGACCGGCGCCCATCTCTGGGCGAACCGCTTCGACGGCGAACTGGCGGACATCTTCGATCTGCAAGACCAGGTTACGGCTAGCGTGGTCGGCTCCGTCGCTCCGAAGTTGGAACAGGCCGAAATCGAAAGAGCAAAGCTCAAGCAGACGGAAAGCCTCGACGCCTATGACCACTATCTACACGGTGTGGCCGCGTTTCACCGCTACGACCGCGAGGCAAACCAGGAGGCGCTGGCGTGCTTCATGCGCGCCGTCGAATGCGACCCGAATTTTGCTTCGGCCTATGGCATGGCGGCACGCTGCTATGCCCAACGCAAGGGATTCGGCTGGATAGCCGATCTCGAAAGCGAGCGCGCCGCTGCCCTTGGATTGGCACGGAAAGCCGCGCAGCTGGGACGTGACGATGCGGTCGCGCTTGCCGGGGCGGGGTTCGCCTTCGTGCTCTTCGGTGAGATCGCCCTTGGAAACGCGTTTCTCGACAGGGCACTCGAGCTCAACCCCAACCTGGCTTGGGCTTGGCACATCGGTGGCTTCGCCAAGGCCCTTGCAGGCGAGGCCGAAATCGCCCTGCGCCAGGCGTCGCACGCAATGCGGCTGAGCCCACAGGACCCCCAGTACTTCGCCATGCAGGGCGTCGTGGCGCTCGGCCATTTCCAAGCCGGGCGCGACGAGGAGGCCTATTCGTACGCCGAACCGGCGATGCGGGAAATGCCGCGGTTCGGCCTGGCCGCGGGCGTCGCCGCAGCCAGCGCCGCGTTCATGGGTCGGGGCGATGAAGCCGCGAACGCCGCGATGACCCTCAGCCGGCTGGATCCGGCGCTGCGCCTGTCCAACCTTTCGAACTGGCTGGATTTCCAGCGGGTGACGGATGCCGAACGCTGGGCGGACGGCCTGCGAAGGGCCGGCTTTCCGGAATGACGTGAAGAAATGATGATCGCTGCTTGAGCAGCGGCGCGGTCTGGAATTGGGAGAGAAAACGTATGCTAGAGGTGATCGGTGCCGGATTCGGCCGAACAGGAACCTATTCGCTGAAGCTGGCACTCGAACAGCTCGGTTTCGGACCATGCCACCACATGGAGGATGTGCTGAAGGATCCTGAACGCCAGGTTCCGCTGTGGAGCGCGGCGGCCCAGGGCAAGGCGGACTGGACGTCGATTCTCGCAGGCTTCGGGTCCGCTGTCGATTGGCCCGCAGCCGCGTTCTGGCGCGAGCTTGCCGACGCCCATCCCGAAGCCAGGGTCATCGTGACGACGCGCGACGCCGAGCGCTGGTGCGACAGCTACCTGGAGACGATTCACGCGTTCCTTTCGAAAGCAGACGAGGTGCCGCCGCATTTGGAACCCTGGTTCGAGATGGCCCGCGCCGTGACTGCGCGGAGCGGTGTCAGCGACACGACGGATCGGGCGGATCTGATCGCGTCCTTCCAGGCCAACAACGAAGCGGTGAAAAACGCGCTGCCGCCGGAGCGGCTGCTCGTCTACGAGGTCAAGGACGGCTGGGAGCCGCTATGCGCGTTCCTCGGCAAGCCGGTGCCCGACATGGCGTTCCCGAAGACCAACAACAGGCAGGAATACTGGGAGCTTGCCAAAATGGTGACCGGCTGAACGCGCGCACGTATCGGCAGCCCGAAGCCGGGTTCGGTGGCGCATCAGGCGATCGCCGCTTTCGCGTAGCGCGCCGGGGGCTCGCCGACGTGGCGGGCGAAGGCGGTGCTGAAGGCGCTCGCCGAGCCATAGCCGATCCTGGCCGATATCTCCGAGATTGCATGGTGGCCCGAGCGCAGCATGTGCTTGGCAAGCGTCATCCGCCAGTTCGCGAGGTAGGCCATCGGCGGCACCCCGACGATCCGGCTGAACCGCGTGAAGTAGGCCGAGCGGGAGAGACTTGCCCGGTCTGCCAGTTCGGACACGGACCAGGCGCGCCCGGGGTCGGCGTGCATGGCGCGCAGCGTCGGGCCGAGGCGCGCGTCGGCCAGCCCGCGCAGCAGCCCCGGCGTCGCCCCGGTCTGCGTGGTCGAGCGGAACGCCTCGATCAGCAGGACCTGCAACAGGTGTTCGACGACGACATCGCGCGCCGGGCGATCGGCCCGCGCCTCGTCGCGGACGAGCGCCGCCAGCGCGGCCAGCCGGTCTTCCCCGCGCACGACCACCATGTCCGGCAGGAGCGAAACCAGCAGTTCGGCATCCGGGCTGGCGAAGCTGCAATGACCGACCAGCTGCTGCACGTCCACAGGCCCGGCCGGCGGTCCGATCCGCACGACGCCGTCCTCGCCCGGGACGGGCCGGCTCACCAGCCCGGGCGGCGGGGCGGGATCGAGACTGGTGACGGTGAACGAGACGACCGCCGGAACGAGGACGAAGTCGCCGGCGCGCAGTTCGAGCGGCGGCTTGCCGTCGACTTCAAGGCACATCCGCCCGGACAGGAGCATGCAGTAGAACGCGTGGTCGACGTCATCCCGGCGCACCCGGAAGGGTCCGGAGGCCTCGGCCAGTTTCGAAAACGGCGCCTGCGGTCGCAGCAGCGAGATCACCTCGGACAGGGGATCGATCATTTCGGACCCTGGATAAAGAATTGCGGATTTTTCATTATAGAAAATTCTGCCCGTCCTGTCGATATGAATGCCATCAACGACAGGAGACAAGATCATGACAACTGGCATGAACACCGTGATGATTACCGGCTGCTCTTCCGGTTTCGGACTGGAGAGCGCGCGCGATTTCCTCGACAAGGGCTGGTCCGTCGTCGCCACAATGCGCAGGCCCGACATGGGGCTTCTGCCGGCCAGCGACCGGTTGCGCGTGCTGGCCCTCGACGTGACCGAGCCGGACAGCATTGCCCGGGCCGTCGACGCCGCCGGCCCGATCGACGCGCTGGTCAACAATGCCGGCATCGGCTGGCTGTCGGCCTTCGAGGCGACCTCGCCGGAGACGGTGCGGCGGATCTTCGAGACCAACACCTTCGGTGCATTCGACATGATCCGCGCGGTGCTGCCGCAGCTTCGCAAGCAGGGATCCGGCGTCATCGTCAACGTATCGTCCAGCGTGACGATGGTGCCGCTGCCGCTGCTGCCCGTCTACACCGCCAGCAAGGCGGCGCTGAACGCCTTCAGCGAATGCCTGGCGCTCGAGCTTGCGCCGCTGGGCATCCGCACGCGGCTGGTGCTGCCGGGGCAGGCCCCGGCGACACACTTCAGCAGCAATGCGAGGGCGTTGATGGCCGACGCGGCAGAGGCGCCGGCCGCGTACAAGCCGTTCGTCGACAAGGCAATAAGCACGCTCATGGAGAACGCCAGCAAGGAGCCCACCCGCCCTGAAGACGTCGTCCGGGCCGTCTGGCGCGCGGTGACCGACCCGGACTGTCCGCTGCATCTGCCCGCGGGACGCGACGCCGAGGCGCTGGCCGCCTGAAGGCGCAGGCTCCGCCGGCGCGCGGGCCGACGCCCGCCGCCGGCCGATCATGCCGCTAATAACAGGCGTTCAGGCCGGCGCGCCGACCAGGGCGTGGAGACGGGCGACCGCGTCATGGTCGAGGCCCGCGCCGCTTGCCAGTTCCGAGAGGAATTCGCGCTCGGCGGGCGTATCGACCGAGATCGCCATCAGCGCGGCGGCATAGACCTGGGCGCCGACTTCCCGGTTCGGGATTGCCGCGACGAGGCCGCGCACGTCCGGCGGCCGGCGCAAGTGTTCGGAGACGAAGCGCTTTTCCTCCGCGGTGGTGCCGCCCTCGCCGATCTTGCCGAGGATCCGGTCGATCTCGTCGGGCGCGATCTCGCCGTCCGACTTGACCGCCTCGACCATGCCGCGCAGGCAGAGTTCGGCGGTATCGGGCGAGACCATCTGCTGCATTTCGGCTTCGGACACGGCCGGCGCGCCGGCGGGTGCGGAGGCGCCTGCGGAAGCCTCAGCCTGCTGGACCTGCCAGTTCTTCAGCGCCGACATGGCAAGCGTGCCGAGAATCGCCATGGCACTGCCGCCGACGGCACCCTTGACCGCGCCCCCGCCGCCGCCGAGGATCGCGCCGGCCAGCGCGCCGATGCCGCCGACCTGGCCGCGATTGAGACCGCCGACGCCGCTGTCGGTCGACATGGCCTGACCGAGCGTGCCCAACAGACCGCCCAGTCCCCCGGCCAGCCCGCCGCCCTGGGACGCCGCAGCAGCGGAACCGCCCGAGGACGATCCACCAAGCGCGCTGCCCAGAATGTCACCCAGTCCGCCGAGGCCGCCCTCGCCCATCGCGTGCTGCAGCCGCGATTGCGTGGCCGGGTTCATGCCCTGCTTCATCAGTTGTCCGACTACGTCGCCAAGATTCATGGTCCTGTCTTCCTCTCACGTGCGCCAGGCCACGAAAGGCCGGTTACGATTATAGGTACTTTGTCGGCTGAAAACGACATGATCGTGTCAGTACCGTCTTTTGGGGGCGTCGGCCTAGCCCCTGCCGGTGTTGGCGAATACACTGCCGGCTAATTCAGGGGACGCGGATGACACGAGGAAGCGCAGCACAGGACAGCGGCACCGCCGGCCTGCTCGTCGCCTCCGTGGCGGTGATCGCGGCCATCGGCACCTGGGGCGTGATCGATCCGGAGGGAATCGTGGCGATCGCCTCGCAGGTGGTCGATGCGTCGTTCCGCAACCGCGGCTGGTTCATCATGCTGACGGTGTCGGTCATGCTCATCTTCTGCGTGGTGCTGGCGTTTTCCCGGTTCGGCGACATTCGCCTTGGCGCCGACGACGACCGGCCGGAGTTCTCCACGCCGTCGTGGATCGCCATGCTGTTTGCCGCCGGCATGGGCGTCGGGCTTCTGTTCTGGGCCGTGGCCGAGCCGCTGACCCATTTCGACTTCGTGCGCGGCCACACCGACGACGGCGTTGCCGCGCATCAGGCGCTGCTGGCGACCAATTTCCACTGGGGCATTCATGCCTGGGCGATCTACGGCGTCACCGCGCTGGCGATCGCCTACTTCAGTTTCCGGCGCGGGACGCCGATGCTGGTCAGCGCGCCGATCACCTATCTGTTCCCGAAGGAACGCTGGGCGCACATCGTCGGCTGGCTGTCGGACTTCATGGCGATCGTGGCAATTGCCATCGGCGTCGGCGGCTCGATCGCGATGGGCGTGTTCCAGGTCGCCGACGGGATCGACGTCGTCATGGGCGGGATCAGCGCGCCGCCATGGCTGGTGGCCACCGTGTTCGTGCTGATCATCGTCGCCTATATCCCGCCGCTGCTCGTCGACTTGGGTAGCGGTATGTCGCGGCTGTCCAACATCGCGGTCAGCATCGCCATCGCGCTGGTCGTGTTCACGGTCATCTTCGGGCCGACGCAGTATCTGCTGAACTCGGTGCTGGTCGGCTTCGGCGACTATGTGACCGCGGCCATCCCGCGCGGGTTCCAGACACCGGTGTTCTTCGACGATGCGCTGAGCCGCTGGTTCAGCGACTGGACGCTGACCTACATGGTGTGGTGGATCGCCTGGGGGCCATTCGTCGGCGTGTTCGTCGCGCGGATCTCGAAGGGGCGCACCATCCGCGAATTCGTGATCGGCGTGCTGGTCGGGCCGACGCTGTTCTCGGTGTTTTGGTTCGGCACCTTCGGCGGCATCGGGCTTTATGAATCGCTCAACGGTGCCGGAGACCTCGCCGCGCTGACCGCGAGCAACGTGGAGCGGGTCACCTTCGAGCTGCTGGAGCGGCTGCCGCTGACGACGCTGACGACGGTGGCGACGATCGTCGCGGCGTTCCTGTTCATCGTCACCTCCGTGGTCAGCGCGGCCTTCGTGCTGGGCACGTTTTCAACCGGCGGCGATCCCGACCCGAAGCCGAAGATACGGCTGATGTGGGGCGTGCTGCTGGGCGTCGTCGGCGCGGCGATGATCCTGTCGGGATCGATCGACGCGGTGAAGAAACTGATCGCGCTCGGCGCCCTGCCCTTCGTGTTCATCACCATACTGCTGATGGTCTGCCTGGCGCGGGGCCTAGGCGAGGAACTGAAAATGGAGGCCCCCGGCGATGCTCATCGGTGATCCGCTCGACACACTGATGAACCTGGTGGCCTTCGCCTTCCTCGGCGCGATGGCTTGGCTGCTGTGGCGCGACCTGCCGACGCGGCCGAATTCATCCGGCGACAGCCCGGGTGACACCTCCGATCAGGACTGACGCCAGGGTCACGGCACCGGAGAGACGAACGGGATCGCGCCAAGCGCCGTCAGCCGGTCCTTAAGCCCGGTGGACGCTCCGTCGCCCGCGCTTTCGGCCGCCAGCACCGGCAGTTTTCGGCCGACGAGCGCCTTGAAGGCCGCCAGCCGCGCGGCGGCCTCGTCGTCGGGATAGGGTGCGCCCCGCGCATCGGCCAGTACATGGCGGACGATCAGTCCGTCGCCGTGCGGCAATATCGTATCGGGAGAAGGCAACGCGGCGCCCAGGTCGAGCAGGATCAGGAAGTCCGGATCGCGCTTGCGCAGATCGGCGACGATGCCGTCAATCGTGCCAATAGCCGAACCGGACACGGACACGGCGATCCCGTCGGATCCGGCGATCATGGCCTCCATCGCCGCAGGCAGGGTGGCGGAATCCGCGACGGCGATCACAAGCCGGTCCCCGTCCGGCCTGACTTTCAGGGATTTCAGGATTTCGGATGGCAGTTCCGCCCACTCGCCTGCGACCAGAAGGACGTCGCCGTCGGCCTCCAGTGTCCCGTCCGGCGCGGCCGCATCGACCATCGCCCAGTCGCGGGCGCGAGCCAGGAGCGTCGGAGGCAGCGGCTGCGTCTCGAGCCAGGCCGGCGGATTGGGTGGCGATGGCATCGGCGAAGCCGCCGGGGCGGCCTGCGCATGTGCCGGGGAGTGCGCGGCGGAGGATACCACCGACAGGCACACGAGGCAGTAGACCAGCCCACCGAACAGGGAAGCGACTGTCCGATCGGCCGCGCGCGTCATCGAAACGAGGTACGCGGATACATCCGATGCCGTCCACCGCGTTGAAGAATTTCCGTTATTCATGTTCCGGTGAAATTGTTTCCACGGCCTAAAGTTACAAGTCATCTGTTTGCTTGAGCTCCCAATACCACTATCCCGACGTTACGCAGGGTAAATTATTGGCCTCACAGTCACATGAGGCGAAGGGGGATATCATCTCGCAACGCACGATAACTGGCCCGGCGGCAGGCGCGGCAGCGCTTGTCCTGGCTGCTCTGGGCTGCTTTGGCGGCCCGTCCGGCGCTCACGCCTACCCCCCTGACTACGTGCCGGCGCAGATCGCCGAAGCCACCTATCTGTGCGAAGGGCGGCTGCTGACCGCGGCCGAACTGGCCGCGCGCCGCGGCATCGAACCGCAGATGGTGGAGCTCCTGCGGCGTAACCGGAGCGTCGGCCCCGCCCAGCTTTGCGACATACCGGAGACGAAGCTGGCGCGCGCGATCTTCCGCGTCGAGAACCCGAAGCCGGACCGTCCCGGCGAAGCCCTCGCCTTCCGCCTGCTTCAACAGCGCGACGAGAACGGCAACATTCCCGCCGACGGACAGATCCGGGCAGCCGAACAGCTGCACGCCATGCAGCGCGCGCAGGAGTCCGAACCCGAAATCGCCGGCATCACCCGCGGCAACTGGAAGTGGATCGGCCCCGGCAATATCGGCGGGCGTGTGCGGGCGCTGCTGATCCATCCCGACAACGCCAACGTGATGTTCGCCGGCAGCGTCGCCGGTGGGCTGTGGAAGACAACGAACGGCGGTGCGAGCTGGGCCGTCGTGGACGATTTCCTTTCGAACATGGCTGTTTCATCGCTGGTCATGCATCCCACCCAGAAGACGAAAATGTGGGCGGGCACGGGGGAAGGCTTCTACAACGGCGACAGCATCCGCGGTGCCGGCATCCTGTATTCTGCGAACGGCGGCGGCACCTGGAACCAGCTCGCCTCGACCAACACGTCCGATTTTCTGTACGTGAACCGGCTCGCCATCTCGCCGAACGGCGCGACGCTGCTGGCGGCGACCCAGACCGGCATCTTCCGCTCGACCAACGGCGGCACGAGCTGGACCAAGGCGCTGAGCGCCGAAGTCCTCGACATCGACTTCCATCCCTCCGACGCCAACAAGGCGGTCGCCGGCGGACGCGCGGGCAATGCCTGGTACACGACCAACGGCGGCTCGTCCTGGACGCTCGTCTCAGACCTGCCCGGTTCGGGCTTCAACGGGCGCGTCGAACTTGCATACGCGAAGAGCAGCCCAGCCACCGTCTACGCATCGGTTGATCACAATTTCGAAAACAGTGGCGAGGTGTGGAAGAGCACGGACGGCGGGGCAACCTACGGTATCGTTAGAACCGGCGACGGTTATCTTGGCTCGCAGGGCTGGTACGACAACGCGTTGTGGGTCGACCCGACGAATGCCAACCGGATCATTGTCGGCGGCATCGATCTCTGGCAAAGCACCAACGGCGGCACCTCGTTCACCAAGATCAGCCAGTGGTTCAGCGCGCCGACCTCGGCGCATGCCGACCATCACATCATCGTCGAGCATCCCGGCTACAACGGCACCAGCAACAAGACGGTGTTCTTCGGAAACGACGGTGGCGTCTACAAGACCTCCGACGTCTCTACCGTTGCCCTGTTATCCGGCTGGACCGAGCTGAACAACAATTTCGGGATTACCCAGTTCTTCGGCGCGGCCGGCAACCCGACGACCGGCGAGATCATCGGCGGCACGCAGGACAACGGAACATTGTTCTACAAGCCCGCGACCGGCTCGGAGAAATGGACCGAGACCTTCGGCGGCGACGGCGGTTATTCCGCAGCTGACCCGACCGATCCGAACTACTTTTACGGCGAGTACGTCTATCTGAGGATCCACCGCAGCTCGAATCGCGGGGTGAGTTCGAGCTACATTGATAATGGCATAGGCGATCCACCTGACAACACAGGTGCCAACTTCATCGCACCGTTCGTCCTCGATCCCAACAACGCCAACCGCATGCTTGCCGGCGGCAACAGGCTTTGGCGCAGCAACAACGTGAAGGCGGCGGGTCAGCCGGCCTGGTCGGCGATCAAGGGTTCAATCGGCAGCTTCATCAGCGCCATCGCGGTGGCGCCGAGCAACTCCAACGTCATCTATGTCGGCCACAACAACGGCAACGTCTACCGGACGACGAACGGGACTGCCGCCTCGCCGACCTGGAGCCTGATCGATACGGGCCTGCCGAACCGCTTTGTGGCGCGGTTCGCCGTCAATCCGACGAACCCCAACGCGGTCTACGTGTCCTTCGGCGGGTTCTCGGCGGACAACGTCTACTATTCGACCAACGGCGGCTCGACGTGGTCGGACCGCAGCGGCTCGGGCGGCAACGCCCTGCCGACGGCGCCGGTCCGCGGACTGGCGATGCATCCGACCAAACCGGCATGGATATACGCCGGGACCGAGGTCGGCGTCTTCGCCAGCGAGAACGGCGGCATAAGCTGGAAGGCGCCGCACGACGGGCCGTCGAATACCTCGGTCGACGAATTGATCTGGATGAACACCGATCTGGTCGCGGTCACGCACGGACGGGGCCTGTTCATCTCCAGCACCGACAATACGTCCTGCAAAGTCCTGAAGACAAAGCTCAAGCCGAAAAAGGGCGGGCGCGTCAAGGCGATGCCGAAGCCGAACTGCTCGGCGGGCGGCAAGAACCTGTATGCCGACAAAACCAAGGTGAAGCTGACGGCGAAGCCGAAGAAAGGCTATGCCTTCAAGGGCTGGAGCGGCGACAAGAAGACGAAGAAGGCGAAGACCACCATCAAGATGACAAAAGACCGGAAAATGAAGGCCAAGTTCGGCCGCAAGTAGGACCGCCGGGGCCGACCGCCGGACCAGGCCGCCCGGTTGCGGCCCGCCTACTCCGCAGCCGCCGCCGAGCGGGCGCAGAAGCAGGACACCTCGACCGGGATATCGGCCCTCGCGGCGGCCAGGTCGAGGCGCTGCTTGATGAGGCGGGCTTCGGCCGTGTCGCGCCTGTCGGCCATGCACTCGTAGAGCCCCTTCAGGCTCCAGACGTTGTCGGGGTGGATGGTGGCGCGGCTCAAGCCTCCGCCCAGACCGAGATCCTCGCGATAGACCGCTTCGGCCTCGGCGACGCAGCCCTGTTCCAACAGTAGCGCGCCGAGCGCGTGGCGGGTCGGCTGGATCCAGCCCCACGGCTCATCATAAGGCAAGTTGTCGTCGATCTCGACGGAGCGGCGCAGGTGCGCGAAGGCCTCGTCGTAGTTGCCCTTGCGGTATTCGATCTCGCCGTCGAGCATCGCCTCGGCGATATCGAACAGGTCGATGCAACGGTTGTTGTGCAGAAGCCTCGTCTCGGGAACCCGCGCGCGGGCCTTAAGGAACAGCGCCTTCTCGGCCTCGGCCTCGGCGACCTGGCCGAGGGCTGCGTGCGCGACGCCCTTGGCGTAGTGGATCGTGGCGGTGGTGACGAGATAGAGGTCGCGGTCTTCGGGCAGCGGCTCGGCGATGATCTCGTGCCATTTGCCGAAACGGATGTAGACGTGCTGCTTCATCGAGATGTAGCTCTCGATGAAATCGGCCATCGGCGGCGACGGCACGCGGATCAGGTCTTCCGGCGTCGTCTCGATCAGTTCGTTGGCGGCTTCGAGCGCCGGTTCGTACTGGCCGAGGAACATCGCCCCGTAGATCGCGAAGTGGTAATTGTGGATCCGGTAGGCGGTGTAGAAATTCATCGCGCCGGACTTCTCATAGTACTCGAGATCGGCGCGGATGGCGCGCTGGTTGTCGACGAGCACGTTGTGATAGTGCCCGCACAGCACGTCGATATGGGTCGGCATGTGGATCAGGTGGCCGGCGGCGGGCACCAGCGTACGCAACACGTCGCCCGCCTTCAACGCCAGTTCCGGGAACGGCGACATCTCCATCAGGTGCACATAGAGATGCAGGATACCGGGATGGCGCATGGCGGCCGGGTCCTCGCGCATGGCGCGCTCCAGCACCTGGCGGGCTTCCAGCGTTCCCGCCCCTTCCGCGACGCCGCCGGTCTTCAGGTCCCACATCTTCCACGGCGTCTGGTTGAGGATCGCCTCGGCGAAGATCGCGGCGGCGTCCAGATCGGCGGGGAACGCCTTGTAGACGCCGCGCATGGCATCGGC
>CAJQNW010000319.1 GCA_905479765.1 uncultured Tepidamorphus sp.
GCGCTTGTGCGGCATCGCCGAGGAACCTTTCTGGCCGGGCGAGAAATACTCTTCCGCTTCAAGGACTTCGGTGCGCTGCAGGTGGCGGATTTCGGTGGCGACACGCTCGATCGAGGAGGCGACGACACCGAGCGTGGCGAAGAACGCCGCGTGGCGGTCGCGGGGGATCACCTGGGTGGAGACCGGTTCCAGTTCGAGCCCCAGCTTGGCGGCGACGATGGCCTCAATGCGCGGGTCGATATTGGCGAAGGTGCCGACGGCACCCGACATGGCGCAGGTGGCGATTTCGGCCCGGGCGGCGATCAGACGCTGGTGATTGCGGGAAAACTCGGCATAGGCGCCGGCGAGTTTCACCCCGAAGGTGGTCGGCTCGGCGTGGATGCCGTGGCTGCGGCCGACCGTGGGGGTGAGCTTGTGCTCGTAGGCGCGCTTCTTGAGCGCTGCCAGCAGCGCCTCGACATCGGCAATCAGCAGGTCGCAGGCGCGGGTGAGCTGGACGGACAGGCAGGTGTCGAGCACGTCGGAGGAGGTGAGGCCCATGTGCACGTAGCGCGAATCCGGCCCGATGAATTCGGCCAGATGCGTCAGGAAGGCGATGACGTCGTGCTTCACCTCGCGCTCGATTTCGTCGATGCGGGACACGTCGAATTCGGCGGCATCGCCCTTTTCGCGGATCGTCCGGGCGGCTTCTGCCGGGATCAGGCCGATTTCGGCCATCGCCTCGGCGGCGGCGGCCTCGATCTCGAACCAGATACGGAATCTCGTCTCGGGCGCCCAGATCGACGCCATGTCGGGGCGGGAATAGCGCGGAATCATCGGCTCATTTCAATGTGGTGATCGGAAGCGCGGTTCCTAGCAGATTTGAAACGCGGTCTCAATGCGGGGCGCCCGTCCTCAGTGACGGTGGCGTGCGAAACGGCCCATTGCCGGCCTGCGCAAGGCGAACGCGACGGCGAGGGCCAGGGCGGCGTAAAGCGCCCAGGGCCAGTAGAGTAGGGGGGCGGAGATCAGGAACAGGTAGGCGGTGGCGATCGCGGTCCAGACCACGTCGTGGAGGCCGGCTTTCGTCCAGACGGGGTCGAATTCGCCGGGATAGGCGAGCCGGTAGGCCAGATTGAAAAAGCCGATGCTGGCGCCGGGTCCCAGCACGATCAGCGCGAATGCCATCAGCAGGCCGCGCCGGACCCGTGAGGCAACGGGCAGCAGGCAATCGATCAGAAAGGCAGCCAGCGCCGCGACGATCGCCGGCGGCAGGGCAAGCACCAGAAGCGCAATGCCGGTGCGCGTCAAATACGGCGCGAATCCCTTGAAATAGAGGCTGTAGCCGACCGCCGGCAGCAGCACGAAGGCGCAGGTTCCGCCGAACAGCAGACTCGGGCCGACGGCGGCCCTCAATCGTCGGCGCAAAGTCGGGACGACGGTCGGTTCGGTCGGGTGCGTCATCCGACGAGGCCCGCGATCGGGCGGCAGCAGGACATGCGGCTTGAAGGTCGTAGGGTCAGGTGGTCCATAGGCCCGGTTGCCGGCCCCCGGTTGTTGGCCCCATTGTCGGCACGGGGCCATTCGCGTTACAGGGGATACCCCGCCTGCTTATGCGAAACCGGTCCTTCGGGCCAGCCATCCGGGAAACCTATCGTGACGTCTGAGCGAGACATTGTGGTGATCGGCGCCGGGGTGGTCGGCGTATCGGCAGCACTGCACCTGCAAAGGCGCGGCCGGTCCGTCACCCTGATCGACCGGCGCGATCCGGGCGAGGAAACCTCCTACGGCAACACCGGAGTCATCGAGGGCGGCACCTATGTGCCGATCTCGATGCCGACCAACCCGTTCGAGCTTATCAAATTCCTGCCGAACACCGGCACGGCGATGCACTTCCACTGGCGCGCCATGCCGAAGCTGGTGTCCTGGCTGATGCAGCTCAGGGCCAATTCAGGCGAAGCCGCCCTGCGCAGGAACGGCGGCGCGGTGATGGCGCTGCTCGAACACGCCATTGCCGAGCACAAGGCATTGATGGCCGAGGCCGGCGCGGAGGGATACCTGCGCGAGACCGGCTGGGTGCGGATCTACCGCAACGAGGCCCAGTTCGCCGAGGCCGGGCTGGAACGGCGCATCGCCGACGAGACCGGTCACAAGTACACCGTCCTCGACCCCGGGCAGCTGCGTGAAATCGAGCCGCACATCAAACCCGTCTTCAAGAAGGCGGAGCTGTGGCACGACATCGCCTCGCTGACCGATCCGGGCGGCACGGTGAAGGCCTATGCGGCGCTGTTTTCGAAAAACGGCGGCACGTTCGAGCGCACCGGCGCGCGCCGCCTGACGCAAACGGAGACAGGCTGGAGCGTGGAGACCGACAGCGGATCGCTGCAGGCAAGGGACGTCGTGGTGGCGCTCGGCCCCTGGGCGATGGACCTGCTGAGCCCGCTCGGCTACCGGCTGCCGTTCGCGGTCAAGCGCGGCTATCACATGCATTTCCGCCCTTCGGGCAACGCCGGCCTGTCGCGGCCCATTGTCGACATGGGCTACGGCTATGCCGCCTCGTCGATGGCGATGGGCCTCAGGGTGACCACCGGCATCGAGTTCGCCGACCGCGACGCTGCGCCGACGCCGGTGCAGCTCGACCGCATCCTGCCGCATGTGCGCGAACTGCTGCCGATCGAGGATGCGCTGGAACCCACCCCCTGGATGGGCCGGCGGCCGTCGTTCCCGGATTCCGTCCCCGTCATCGGCCCCGCGCCGAGGCATCCCCGGCTCTGGCTCGATTTCGGCCATGCACACCTGGGCCTGACGCTGGGACCGATCAGCGGGCGGCTGATTGCGGAAATGATCACCGGCGAGGCGCCGGTGGTGGACCCTGCGGCCTATTCCGCGGCGCGGTTCGGGTAACCGCTGCGAGCCTGCTTCGCCGCACGCGACGTCTCCCCGGCAACACACGCCGGACCAGCACCGACAGGCAGCCGTGCGTGTATCCGGTGCGGATTGCACGGCGAATTCACTGGCCTTGATGCCGGCATCGCTACACACTTGCCAAAACAAATATTGGGAGGAAAGCAGATGCTCGACAAAACAGTCACCGGGCAGGTCACTGAATTTCTGGACAGGTTCGGTTCGGCCCTGGAGGACGGAGACGTTGCCCGTGCAACCGAGATGTTCCAGGAAGACTGCTACTGGCGCGATCTCGTGACCTTTACCTGGAACATCAAGACCATGGAGGGGCGCGAGCAGATCTCCGACATGCTCAATGCCCAGCTGGCGGCGACGAAACCATCGAACTGGCAGGTTGCGGACGGAGAGACGCCGACCGATGAAGACGGCCTCGTCACCGCCTGGATCACCTTCGAAACCGGCGTGGCGCGCGGATACGGGCTTGTCCGGCTGCGCGACGGCAAGATCTGGACGCTGCTGACGTCGGCAGCCGAACTGAAGGGCTTCGAGGAACCGCTGGGCTTCGAGCGTCAGCTGGGCGCCAAGCACGGGCAGGGAAAGCACCGCCCCACCTGGAAGGAGGAGCGCGACGCCGAGGCCCGGGAGCTCGGTTACAGCAAGCAACCCTACACGCTGATCATCGGCGGCGGGCAGGGCGGCATCGCGCTGGGAGCGCGGCTGCGCCAGCTCGGCGTCCCAACGATCATCGTCGAGAAGAACGAGCGCGCGGGCGATTCCTGGCGCAAGCGCTACAAGTCGCTCTGTCTGCACGATCCGGTCTGGTACGACCATCTGCCGTATCTGCCGTTCCCGTCGAACTGGCCGGTGTTCTCGCCGAAGGACAAGATCGGCGACTGGCTGGAGATGTACACGTCGGTGATGGAGCTGAACTACTGGACGAAGACCACCGCGAAATCCGCCCAGTACGACGAGCAGAAGAAGGAATGGACGGTCGTCGTCGACCGGGACGGCGAGGAGGTGGTGCTGCGGCCGAAGCAGCTGGTGCTGGCAACCGGCATGTCGGGCAAGCCGAACGTGCCGGACTTCCCCGGCATGGACACGTTCAAGGGCGATCAGCACCACTCCTCGAAGCATCCCGGGCCGGACGCCTATGCCGGCAAGAAGGCGGTGATCATCGGCTCGAACAATTCGGCCCACGACATCGCCGCCGCGCTGTGGGAGCACGATGCCGACGTGACGATGGTGCAGCGCTCGTCCACTCACATCGTGCGCTCGGAGACGCTGATGGATATCGGCCTCGGCGCGCTCTATTCCGAGCAGGCGGTGAGGGACGGGATCACGCACCACAAGGCGGACATGATCTTCGCCTCGCTGCCCTACAAGATCATGCACGAGTTCCAGATCCCGCTCTACGAGCAGATGAAGGAGCGTGACAAGGACTTCTACGAGGGGCTGGAGAAGGCCGGCTTCTGGCTCGACTGGGGCCCCGACGGCTCCGGGCTCTTCATGAAGTATCTGCGCCGCGGCTCAGGCTATTACATCGACATCGGCGCCAGCCAGCTGATCATCGACGGCAAGATCAGGCTGAAGCGCGGGCAGGTGAGCGAGATCACCAGAACCGGCGTTAAGCTCGACACCGGCGAGGAGCTGCCGGCCGACCTCATCGTCTATGCGACGGGCTACGGCTCGATGAACGGCTGGGCCGCCGACCTGATCAGCCAGGAGGTGGCCGACAAGGTTGGCAAGGTCTGGGGGCTCGGCTCGGACACGCCGAAGGACCCCGGTCCCTGGGAAGGCGAGCAGCGCAACATGTGGAAGCCGACCCAGCAGGAGGCGCTCTGGTTCCACGGCGGCAACCTGCATCAGTCGCGCCACTACTCGCAATTCCTCGCGCTACAGCTGAAGGCGCGCATGGAGGCCATCCCGACGCCGGTCTACGCATTGCAGGAGGTGCACCACCTGGGGCGCTAGCGGATCGGCACCGGCGTCTTTGGCACCGGCGTCTGCCGTCTGTCGCAAACGGATACAGGCCGGAGCGTGGCCGGCGGCCGCCGTACCCGGTTCACGTGAGCACGCGTCCGGCGGGCCGCAACCGCTTCATGGGCCCTGGATCAAGGCCAGGGCACGTGGTCCGTTGTTTGGCAGCGGACGGTGCGACAAGCACTGCCTTTTGTCCCGGACGTGATCCGGGACCCAGAACGGTGGTTGCTACGGGCTGTGACGGTTTGTTTTGTCCGCTCATCCCCGCGGAAGCGGGGATCGGGGTGCCGCTGGCTCCGGCTTGAAGCGGTCTGCGGGAAAGGCCGTGCCCAATGTTACCCGACTCCCGCTTTCGCGGGAGTGAGCGGAGGGGGGAAAGCCGTGGTCCAATTCCGCCCGGTCTCGTACCACGGGACCCGAATCACGAAATCGTCGCGTCGATCCCCCCCGGATGATCGGGATCGATCAGGCGGGGGGAGGGGGCCTAGGGAATACGGGCGCCTTCGGCGGGGCGTGACGCTGGGCCCCGGATCGTAGTCCGGGGCACATGGTCTGTCGTGGGGCGGCGGCGGTGCGTCAAACCGCAGCCTCGTGTCCCGAACCTGATCCGGGACCCAGAACGGCCGTTGCTACGGGCTGCGACGGTTCGTTTTATCCGCTCATCCCCGCGGAAGCGGGGATCGGGTTGCTGCTGGCTCCGGCTTGAGCCGGATGCCGATCAGACTGTGCCCCACGCCACCCGACTCCCGCTTTCGCGGGAGTGAGCGGAGGGGGCGAAGGCGCGGTCCAATTCCGCTCGGTCCTGGGTCCAAGGGGCTTGCCGCATACGGAATACGGGCGCCTTCGGCGGGGTGTGACGCTGGGCCCCGGATCACGTCCGGGGCACGCGGTCCGTTGTTTGGCAGGGGACGGTGCGACAAGCACTGCCTCGTGTCCCCGACGTGATCCGGGACCCAGAACGGCGGTTGCTACGGGCTGTGACGGTTTGTTTTGTCCGCTCATCCCCGCGGAAGCGGGGATCGGGTTGCCGCTGGCTCCGGCTTGAAGCGGGTGCCGATCAGACCGTGCCACACGCCACCCGACTCCCGCTTTCGCGGGAGTGAGCGGAGGGGGGCGAGGGCGCGGTCCAATTCCGCTCGGTCCTGGGTCCAAGGGGCTTGCCGCATAGGGAATACGGGCGCCTTCGGCGGGCCGTGACGCTGGGCCCCGGATCGTGGTCCGGGGCACATGGTCTGTCGTGGGACGGCGGCGGTGCGTCAAACCGCAGCCTCGTGTCCCGGACCTGATCCGGGACCCAGAGCGGCGGTTGCCGCAGACAGCGACGATTCGTTTTATCCGCTCATCCCCGCGGAAGCGGGAGCCGGTCGCGGCGCGCGGCGGGATTTTCCGCTACGGTAGCGGCGAAACAACCTGCTTCCGGGAGCCCACGCCGTGACCGACACCGTCCGCACCGAGATCGAAGCCTTCTATAACCGATACATCACCGCCTGGAACGCGCAGGACTTTAAGGGCGTCGCCGCATGCTACGCGGAGCCGGCCATGTTCCTGCTGCCGGCGGCCACCGTCAGCCTGCCCGACCGCGCTGCGATGGTCGCGATGCTCGAGACGCTGTTCGCCCGCCTGACCGGGGAGGGCTTCAGCCATTCGACGGTGGGCTCCTTCACGGTCCGGCCCTGCGGCGAGGGGATGGCGATTGCCGATGCCCGCGACGTCAAGCGCCTGCGCGGCGACGGCACGGCCATCGAGACGATCGACGCGCATTATGTGCTGCGCAAGGAGGGCGGGGACTGGCGGTTCGTGGTCACCGTGACGTGCGAGCCCGGCTGGGACGGGTAGGCCCGTGCCGGCGCCGGTCGTTATTGCTCGCTGACGAGTTTTTCGAGCTCTTCCTTCACCAGGCGCGGAACGAAGATATAGGCGTCGTCCGGCAGGTTGCTCTTGTGAAGCTCGTCGTAGATGTCGCGCGACAGGATGACCGGGAGATAGTCCGGGTATTTCTGGGAGACGAACTGATGTTCCGTCTCGAAATCCGTGATGTCGTAGCCGACCGTGAGGCTGCCCTCGCGCGAGGGATTGTATCCGAGCAGGCCCAGCCGCCGGTAGAATTCCTTGCCGTATTTCTCGATGCCGTTTTCCGATGCCCTGAAGAGGATCCGCCGCCCGTCGGCGAATGTGATGATCTTCCTCAGGGTCGATTCGGTGGGGTCCAGAACGGTCAGGTTCCCGTATTTTTCCGATATGGTCTGCAGGCTGATCTCGTCGTACTCGGTCTTTATCCGGCATTCCTCCGATTCCGTGACGAATATGCTGGTCTGCCGCTTGTCGCCGATAATGATGATCCGCTTCTCCGCCCAGCCCTGTTCCCTCTCGAATTCCCGGATCCGCCTGACCGCGATGTCGACGCGGTGCGGGGCGATGTCAAAATCGTACTTGCCGGGCAGGAACAGATGCTCGTCGCGCACCGGGAACAACACGAATTCTCCGGCGTCGGCGGCATTGACCTGGCCGAGCGCCCGGCTGAAGCCTTCGTCGCCCTCGCCCGAGGCGAACTTCGCCCACAGCTTCGTGTAGGGCTGGCGGCTGGAGGAAATCGTCACGCCCACGGTGGGCGCGTCGGCGACGAGGCTCTTGCCGATCTGGTCGCCGTCGCCGATGAACAACAGCGAGAAGCCCGGTGCGAACCTGAACCGCGCGGTGCCGTCCTCGATCAGTTTCGCCAGCTTTTCCTGGGAGCGGACCACCAGGTCCTTCCAGTTGTTCTTGTTGATCTTCTTCCACAGCTGGCGCAGGCCGGCGACGCCGAAGGCATACACGATGATGTTGGGCAGGTGATACATCAGGTGGCGCTCGCCGACGGGCTCGCCGACCAGGCCCCAGATATAGTCCAGCGCCTTCGACAGCCTTTCGGGCAGCAGGAAGAAACCCGGCAGCACCGCGATCAGCCATTCGCCGACCTCGGGAAAGATCACCAGCACCGAGGCGAAGAACAGCGAAATTGCCGCCGCGACCTTGAGCATGACCCTGCTCAGCTTCGACAGTTCCTCGAACGTGTGGTTCAGGAACGGGTCGACCAGTTCGATCTCGACCTTCTCGTCGTTTCGGATCGCGTTCGCGACTCTGATCAGAGTCTTCTTGGAAAGACCGGTGTTCATTGAAATGTCCGTCGTCGGCGGGGCAATGTGAAACTGAAATAAAATATCTCCGGCTATTCCGGAACGTCAGTTTAGGCAACTGACTTGCCGGAGCAAGCGGCGCGTTGACGGCGGGTTACGCTGGGGAGGGGAAGGCGGCGCCTTCGGCGGGGCGTGACGCCGGGTCCCGGATCGTAGTCCGGGGCGCGCGGGGCGTTGTTTGGCGGGGGGCTGTGCGTCATTCCGCAGCCTCGTGTCCCGGACCTGATCCGGGACCCAGAGCGGCGGTTGCTGCGGGTTGCGACGGTTCGCCTTATCCGCTCATCCCCGTCCCCGGGTCCGGCGAAGAGCCGGCCCGATGATAAACTCCAGCGGGGATCGGGTCGCCACCGGCTTCAGGCCTGCGGCGAGGGGGTGGCGACCGCCGATGCCCGCGGCGCGCTCGCCGCTCGCGGCGTCGCCGTGAACCGCAGCCGTTCTCGCACGAAATCGCGCCGGCGCCGGCGATCCGCCGTCGCCGGCCGGGGACGATCCGATCATTGCCGGCGGCGGCGCCGGTCCGGCGCCGGAAAATCGCCGGTTTCGCGTCAGTTGGTCTGGCCGGTGCTGCCCGCCTGTTCCGGC
>CAJQNW010000320.1 GCA_905479765.1 uncultured Tepidamorphus sp.
CCTACACGCTGGCCACCAATGACTTCCTGCTGCGTGGCGGCGACGGCTATACCGTATTTGCCGAGGGCAAGGTGGTCCGCAGCGTGCTCGACGGCAATTTGATGGCCAGCGACGTCATGGTCTACGTCCGCGTCAAAGGCACCGAAGGCGCCGCCGTCGACGGGCGCATCACGTTCGAATAGGCGGTATTACCGGGCGAGGCGACAGGCGTTTAGTTATAACTCCGATCGTCCGCGATCACCTTGCCGTCGTTGGGCAGACTGTCCGGCTCCACAAGTTCAACTGAACCCTTCATCTTGGTGACCGACTGCAGCGTTTCGGTGAGCGTTACGGCGAGACCGGACTGATCAGCACCGGCTTCGGCCTTGAGCGTCATAGCATCCTGTTCGCCGTCGCGGGTAACCACGAGACGAAGCCGGCCGGCCTCTGGATGGCGCCGGGCGATCTCTGCGATCTGCTCGGGATCGATGAACATGCCCTTGACCTTGGTGCGCTGGTCGGCACGCCCCATCCAGCCCTTGATGCGCATGTTGGTGCGACCGCACGGTGAGACGCCGGGCAGGATGGCGGACAAGTCGCCGGTGCCGAACCGTATCAGCGGATAGTCGGCATTGAAGCTCGTCACGACGATCTCGCCCACCTCACCTTCGGCGACGGGTTCGCCGGTCCCGGGCCGGACGATCTCGACGATCATCTCCTCGGCGATCGTCATGCCTTCACGCGCGGGCGTTTCGTACGCGGCCATCCCGAGATCGGCGGTGCCGTAAGCCTGCAGCACGTCGACGCCTCGCCCGCTCAGTTCCTCGCGCAGCGACGGCGGCAGCGCCGCCCCGGATACGAGACCCATCTTGAGGCTCGACACGTCCTTGCCAAGCTCGTCGGCCTTGTCGAGCAGGACCTTCAGGAAGTCCGGCGTGCCGGCGTAGCCCTTGGGTTTCAGCTGGGCCATCGCATCGACCTGCAACTCGGTATTGCCGACGCCTGCGGGAATGACCGCGCAGCCGAGCGCCCGGGCACCAGACTCGAACATGTGGCCGGCCGGCGTCATGTGATAGGCGAAGGAATTGTGGACGATGTCGCCCGGCCTCAAGCCCGTGGCAAACAGCGCGCGTGCCGCCCGCCACCAATCCTTGGCCGCGCCTTCCGGTTCGAAGATCGGCCCCGGCGACATGAACAGCCGGGCGAACGCCCCCGGCGCCTTGGTGACGAGCCCGCCGAAGGGCGGACGTTCACGCTGCAATTCGAGAAGCCGGCCCTTGCGCAGCACCGGCAGCTTGGCGAGGTTTTCGCGGTCGCTGATGCCGCGTGGATCGATGCCGTCCAGAAGCTCCGCCCATCCCGGCGCCAGCCGTCTGGCTTCGGCGATGAAGCCCGGCAGTGCGGCGAACAGAGCCCGCTCGCGGTCTGCCGGATCACGGGTCTCCAGCGAGTCGAAATGGTCCGCCATGGCGCCTGGCCCTCGTACTGACAATCATTGTGCATTCGCCGCGCCCGGGTGAACAGGTTGCGGCATGAGACGTTGCGACCACCGACAATCGGCGATTGATTTGCCTATGAAAGCCAGCGCTTGCGCCGGCGATAGCTCTTTACATTCCGGAAGCTGCGCCGCTCGCCGCCGCCAACTCCGAGATAGAATTCCTTGACGTCGTCGTTCTCGCGAAGCGCCGACGCCTCACCGTCGAGCACGACGCGGCCGTTCTCGAGGATGTAACCGTAGCTGGCGTATTTCAGCGCCATGTTGGTGTTCTGCTCGGCCAACAGGAAGCTCACACCCTCGTTGGCATTGAGCTGCTTGACGATTTCGAAGATCTCCTCGACGAGCTGCGGGGCAAGGCCCATCGACGGCTCGTCCAGCAGGATCATCGTCGGTCGCGACATCAGCGCCCGTCCGATCGCGCACATTTGCTGCTCGCCACCGGAGGTATAGCCGGCCAAACTGGAGCGCCGTTCGCGCAGACGCGGGAAGTAATTATAGACCATTTCAAGGTCGTCGCGGATCGCGCTGCCGCCGTCGCGCCGCGTATAGGCCCCGGTCAGCAGATTTTCCTCGATCGACAGATGGGCGAAGCAGTGCCGTCCCTCCATCACCTGGATGCAGCCGCGCCGCACCAGATCGTTGGGCGACAGCGCTTCGACACGTTCGCCCTTGAAGATAATCGTCCCCTTGGTGACGTCGCCGCGTTCGGCGCCGAGCAGGTTCGAAATCGCCTTCAGCGTCGTCGTCTTGCCCGCACCGTTTGCCCCCAGCAGAGCTACGATGCCACCCTGCGGCACGGTCAGCGAAACGCCCTTGAGGACGAGGATGACGCGGTCGTAGATGACCTCGATATTATTGACGGAGAGGACCTGCGCCACGTCGGACACAACCGCTTCCCCCACATGGGCGGCAGCCACAGCACTCATCGCGTTCTCTCCACGGTGAAGCCTTCACTTACATTGAAGAACAGGGCCGCGACCTTCGCCGCGGCCCCTATTGCCTGCGCTATCAGTTCGAAGCGCACTCTTCGGTACGGGCCGGCCACGGAGCGTTCTTCTCGACATACTCCTTGGCGGCGGTCGCGAGCAGCGGCGCGACGACATCTGTCATCGGCTCGAACCAGTCCGACGCCTTGACCCATTTTTCGCCGTCCCACTCGGCCATGTAGACCAGGTTGTGGCCACTATGGTCCTCGCAGGTGATCTTGATGGGCGGGGCGAAGTCCGCAAGGCCGATCTCCTTCCAGCGCTCCTCGGAGATTTCCAGGGCTTCGAAACCCGCCCGCATGTCGGCCGCATCGATGACCTTCTTGCCGGTCAGTTCCTGGGCCGTGCGGATGGCTTCCGCCATAATCACCGAGTTGTAGACGCCACGGTTGTAGAGGTTCTCGCCGATCATGCTGGCTTTCGTCTGGCCCATGCCCTTGTCGACGACATGCGCCTTGATATCCTGCAGTGCCTGATAGTCGGCCCCGACACCCTGCAGGTTTACGGTCTTGAAGCCCTTGGCTCCGGCGCCGCCCGCCCGCGCATCGTCATCGCCGCCCGACCACCACACGCCGATGAACTTGTCCATCGGATAGCGGATCTTCACGGCCTCCTTGACCGCCGTCGGGTTCATGGCACCCCAGCCCCACATCACCATGTAGTCTGGCTTGTCACGGCGCACGTTCAGCCACTGCGAGGACTGATTCTGCATTTCCTTGCCGGCAACCGGATACTGGACAAGCTCGAACCCGTATTTCTCCGCAAGCTGCTCAAGCAGCGGGATCGGCTCACGGCCGTAGCCGGCGTCGAGGAAGATGTACCCGATCTTCTTTCCCTTGAGGTTGTCGAGCCCGCCTTCCTGCTCGGAAATATACTTTATGATCGCCGAGGCACCGTCCCAATACGTGTCCGGCGGGTTGGACACCCACGGGAACACATCGCCCTCGGCGGCGGCCGAAAGACCATAGGCCATCGACAGGACCGGGATCTTGTCGACCGAGGCCTTCGGGATCAGCTGCAGGGTGATACCGGTCGAATATGGATTGTAAACGAGCGGGTTCTTACCCTTGGTACCTTCATAGCACTCGACGCCCTTCTGGGTATCGTATCCGGTTTCGCATTCCTCGATCTCGATCTTGACACCGCCG
>CAJQNW010000321.1 GCA_905479765.1 uncultured Tepidamorphus sp.
TCCGGTGGCGCCACGCCCGCATCCGGAATCTCCTTGCCGGCGGGGCTTTGCCCGTGCAGCCGGTTGGCCATCTGCGCCGGGCCAGGCGTCAGCGTGGTCGATGTAAACCCGCTCGGCTTCAGGATCGTCTCGGTCAGGTAGTCGAAATAGGGTTCGCCCGCCGCCGCGACCATGACGTGGGACAGGAGGTCGAAGCCGACGTTTGAATAGCTGACGCCGGTGCCGGGCGCGAAGAGCAGCGGCCGCTTCAGGTTCGCCTCGAAGATCGCGGGGGTGATGGAGGCTGCGGGATCGAGGGTCTGGCCCTCGGGCAGCTCGATGTCCCGCGGCAGTCCGCTGGCATGCGTCGCAAGGTCGATCACCCGGATGTCGCGGCCATCCATGGCCGGCCAGTCGATCCCCCACTTCAAGTGGGTCTCGGGGCGATCTTCCAGGCCGAGCGCACCGTCGGCAACCAGCCTGGAGAGCATCGCGCCGCTGAACGTCTTGTAGAGCGAGCCCGTGCGGAAAATGGTCTCTCCGTCCGGTTTTGGCGAGCCTGGCCCAGCCCGCTCGCCGAAGCCGGCCACAGCGGCCTTCCCGTCGTAGACGACAGCCAGGATCAGCGCCGGAACACCTGTGGCGGCCATGAAAGCCCCGCCCGACTGTTCCACCATTGTCTGAAGCAGTGGATCCTGGTCCGCCGCAGCGACGGCAACCGGTGCAGTGGCCACGATCGCCGCCAGCGTTGAACCAATGATGTAATGTCGCATGGGATTTTTTCTTTTACGGATTGTCGATGCCGCAGTGTTCGCCGGCTGCGGATTTTGCTTTTGAATTGCCGCGGAACCATCGCCCGAACGGGATTAAAAATGGGTGCACCTGCAAGCCTCGGAGCAAAATTTTGAAAGCGGAGCGCGATGTCGAGGCTATGCCATTCAGCGTCGATGACAGTCAGCGGGATCGCCCCGGTTAATTCGGAGGCTGTTTGACTTAGGCGACGCCATAACGGACGGCGCAGGCCCGGCATAGTACCCGGCGTCTACCCGGCGGCCTCTCCGAACACCAGTTTCAATAAATCAATCGGGGAAGCACATGCATCTCGCGGCGCCCTTTGAAATCAAATGCTTGGCACCGCTTCCGGAATCAATTTCTCAGCGTGCCGGGCCGCCCGAAATCCCCGCCGCCGGCTCTTCGCCGGGAAAGGCACGGTAAAACCGGCGGTCAGGTTGCGTGGTGTGGCTCGGCGCCGGTCAGCGCCGGGGCGCGCTTGACGTTCCAGACCAGTCCGAGCTTCTCCATGCCAAGGATCAGCCAGCCGGTCATGTCGATCTCGTACCAGGCGAACTGTGTGGTGAGCACCCGGGGGTGGGCGTGGTGGTTGTTGTGCCAACCCTCTCCCAGCGTCAGGATCCCGAGCACCCAGTTGTTGCGCGCCTCGTCGCCAACGTCGAAACGCTTGTAGCCCATCATGTGGCCGATCGAGTTGACCGCCGCGATGGCGTGCAGCGCCACATTGGCGCGCAGGAAGCCGCCGATCAGGATCGTCCCGACAATCGCGTGCCAGCCCCCGCCCAGGGCCTGCGCCCACATCCACGGCAGCAGGATCACCGAAACCCCGTACCAGACGAAGCGCGTGCGATGCGCGAACATCACGGCCGGGTCGTCGACTAGCCCCTTGCCGTAGATCGCGTAGTCCGACGTGACCTCGTCGAACGCCCAACCCAGGTGCGAGTGCTTGAAGCCTTTCCAGCCGGTCAGTTCCTCGCCCTTGCCGTTGACATAGGGGCTGTGCACGTCGCCGGGCTGATCGGCCAGCGCGTGATGGCGGCGATGGTCGGCGCACCAGCGCAACAGCGATCCGTAGATGCCAAGCTGCGCGAGAATCGCGAGCCCATATCGCATCGGCGTCGAGGTCTCGAAGGCGCGGTGGGTGAAATAGCGGTGATAGCCCAGCGACATCGACAGGATGTTCATGAGGTAGAACACGCCGAAGGCCGACCATTCGATCCAGCCGGTGGGCTGCGTGAACAGCCAGACGATGGCCAGTAGGGTGCCGCCGTTCTTGGTCGCCGCGTAGAACAGGTGTTCCTTGTTGCGGGAGGTAGCCTCCATCCCGCCGACGCGGATCCCCGGCGCCGGCGCCCCTGCGGACGCCTTCCTGGCCTTGGCATCCGCCTTGGCCGAATCAAGATCGACAGCGTCCATCGTCATGCGCCACACCCCACGGTTTTATTCTCCCAGGCACACGTTACAGCATTTTCGGATAGTTAAGAAGTCATTAACGGGCCGCGCAGGCAGGTTTCTTCGTGAAACGATACGGAAACGACGAGGGACGGCCCTTGGTGGGAATTTGCGCAAGGATCGCCCTGCCACCGTCGCTGCAGGACCGCGAGTTGATATTCATTTATTGAATTTCCAGGACACAATTTCCGATCTACGGTTATATCAAACCTTCGACTAACCTTGGGGGAATGGCCTTAGGCCTGACGACGACGCCCACGGAGGGACCCGGCATGTTCGCGCAGTTTGATCCGCTTTCCCGCGAGATGATCGCCGATCCCTATCCGCTTCTGGCGAAGGTCCGCGAAGACTCTCCCGTCGTCTACTGCAAGCCGATCGATATGTGGGTCGTCTCGCGCCACAAGGACGTCGAAGAGGTGTTCCTCGATCCGAAGCGGTTTTCCGCGGCAATAGCGCAAGCGCCGCTGAGCCCGATGTGCGACGAGGCGATGGCCATCTTGAAGGCCGATTTCACCATCGAGCCGACCATGTCGAACTTCGATCCGCCAGGCCACAGCCGCATCCGCCGGACGCTGGCCCGCGCCTTCTCGACCCGGCGCATGAAGGTTCTCGAGCCGCTGATCGACCGGCGCTGCGCCGAAATCCTCGACGGCCTCGCCGACGGCGGTCCGGCCGATCTCGCCCACGACCTGTGCTATCCCCTTCCCGCGCTGACGATCTTCGCCATGATCGGCTTTCCCGAGGAGGACGCCGACCGGATCAAGGAGTGGTGCGCCGACAAGCTCGTCGTCAACTGGGGACGGCCGAGCGCCGAGGCCCAGGTGCGGGCGGCGAAAACCATGGTCGCCTTCTGGAAGTACTGTACGGCCTACGTGAAGCGGCGCCGCGCCGATCCCGGCGACAACCTCGTCGCCGACCTGATGCTGGACGAATCCGTCTCCCCGCCTCTGTCCGACAACGAAATCTCGAGCATCATCTTCGGCCTCAGCTTCGCCGGCCACGAGACCACGACCAACCAGCTGGCCAACTGCATCCAGGCCGTCTGCGAGAATGATCTTTGGCAAAAACTGCGCGAGGACCGGGACCTCGTGCCGCCCACGGTCGAGGAATCGCTGCGCTTCGTCTCCTCGGTGATCGCCTGGCGCCGGATCGCCACGGAAGACACCACCATCGGCGGAACGCCCGTACCGAAGGGCGCGAAGCTGCTGCTGTCGCTCGCGGGAGCGAACCGCGATCCCTCCAAGTTCCCGGAGCCCGATCGCTTCGACCCGGCGCGGGACGATGCCCGCCAGCACCTGAGTTTCGGCAAGGGCATTCACCTGTGCCTCGGCGCGCACCTGGCCAGGATGGAAATTGCGATCGTTCTCAATCAGATGCTCGACCGGTATGCCGACCTGAAACTGGTCTCCGGCCAGCGTTATGACTTCCCGGCGAACGTGTCGTTCCGCGGGCCGATTTCGCTGATGGCCACCTGGACGCCGGCGTAGGCGGCATCCTCCTCCAGCGCAGGCTCTACGGCTTCGGCCTGGGCAGCGGCGCTATCGTGCCGAATCCGGCCAGCGCCGCCGGCAGTTTCTCCTGGCCGCAGACATAGGGCCGCATGTCGACCGGTCCGGCATCCGCAGATGCCGGTATGGTGTCGAGCGTCATCGATGAGCCGTCCTTCGCCGTGAATCCCGCCGCTAGCAGCCGCTCGGCCTCCGCCACACGTTCAGCCTCGCTGGAGGCGCCGAGCACGACCGCACCGAGCCGCCGCCCCTCGCGCGTTGCCGTGCCGACCAGATTGTAGCCGGACTCGCAGACATAGCCGGTCTTCATGCCGTCGGCCCCGGCAAAACGGCCGAGCAGGTCGTTGTGATTGCGCCGCTCCTGGCCCTCGATCGCCACCGATCGCACGACGAAGAAGCGCTGGTACTGCGGAAACTCCCGGATCAGCGCACGCGTCAGCACGGCCATGTCCCGCGCGGTCACCACTTGGCGGGGATCGTGCCATCCATACGAATTGACGAAACCCGAACCGGTCATGCCGAGCCGGTCTGCCGCGGCGTTCATCTCGGCGAGAAATGCGTCGTTCGAACCGCCGTCGGGAGCGCCCCCCGATCTGCCCACCGCTTCGCCGAGCGCCTCGGCAACCCGGTTGATCGAGCCGGCAAGCATCAGCGGCAACGCCTCTTCCACCGTAAAGGTCGTACCGGGCGCGAGGTCGAGCCCCTGCGCAGGGGCCTTCGGGTTCGCGCCGATCATCACGGTCGAGTCCAGGCCTATCCGCCCCGCCTCGATCGCCTGGAACGTCACATAGGCGGTCATCAGCTTGGTCAGCGAGGCGGGATGCCATTGCGTCGTCGCCATATAGGCGTGCAGGACCTCGCCGGTCGCCGTGTCGAATACGATCGCCGGGCCGGCCGTTGCTGGTGCCGCGGTGCCACCCGCCAGTGCCAACGCCACGACAACGGGTTTCAGACACGGAAAATACTGACGAAAGAGGCTCATCGAGGCGCCATCCTGAAGACAGACTAGGACCGGCCGGGAGCAAGCCCGGCCCGGGGAACACAATCACACGGCCCGCTCCGTCGGGGCCAGTTGAGTCCAGCCAATGACCTCGCTGAGCGACGGCCGTGGCTTTATTTCAGTTTCTTGTACGCGGCCCAGACGTCGATGCGCTTGTTGGCGATTCCGTTCCGCGTGACCTTGACGCCAGTGCGCCGCAGGACTTTTCTGATCTTGGCGACAGACGCGTCCGGGTCGGCCGACCGCAGCAGCGCCCAGGCGCCCGCAACATGCGGCGCGGCCATGGATGTCCCGCTCAGCATCTCGTAGCCGTTGACCGGCACGGACGAAATGATGTCGCTGCCTGGCGCCATCATGTCGACGAGCTTGTTGTCGAAGTTCGAGAATACGGAAACCTCATCGTCGAGCGTAGTACTGCCGACGGTGATAGCTGCCGCGATGCAGCTCGGATCGGCGACCTTGCCGTCTTCGAATTCGTTGCCGGCCGCGATCACCACGGCGACCTTTTTCGACTTGAGCGTTTTGATGATCGGCACCAGAACGTCGTTGTTGCACGGCCGCGACGTCGGATCGCCGCCGATGCTCATATTGACCGAGGCGATCTTGAACTTCCGGGTAAGCTCGTTCACCCGCTCGAAGCCTTTCAACTGATCGCTCGTCAGGCTCAGCGTGCACGATCCGGGACCGTCGCAGATATCGACGTGGGAAAATTCGCTGAACACCTGGACCGGGATGAGCGAGGCTCTGCGTGCCACGCCCTTGTACTTGTTGGGGGGATTGCCCACCGCGATGCCCGCGACATGCGTGCCGTGCTCGCATCCGTCGATGGACAACGGGCAGTAGGTTGCCGACCGCTTGGTCTTCGCACTGGCCGCCCCGCCAGGGCAGAACGATTTTGAACCGTATGTGCCACTCGTTGAGTAACACGCACCTGCAA
>CAJQNW010000322.1 GCA_905479765.1 uncultured Tepidamorphus sp.
CGCCGGTTCCCGCGCCGATCGCACCGCCGGTCAGCGCGCCGCGCTCCTGCGGGGTGGTTTGGCAGCCCGCGACGAGCAATGACGTCGAGACAAGAATAACTGGCAGTTTCCACATGGGTTTGTTCTCCCTTAAGGTCGCGCGAGACAGTGCCGGCGATTTATTGAAAAAGCGATAAACGGACTTTGGTTCCAAAAAGAAGCAGGATTAGGACCGCCGGCCAGCGAGTGCGGGACCCGAACCGGGCCGGGACACCCCGCCAGACCGGTCGGACAGGTGCTAGACGGACAGGCGCCGGGCGACCCTGATATTGTGGTCGCGAATCCAGCCGTGGATCAGAAGGGCGTCGATGACCCACCAGACCGCCCAGACAGCCCAGAAGGCCCAGCCGATCAGGATCCACATGGTCAGCCAGCCGAACCCCCACAGGAGAAACTGCAGCACACCGGACACGATTCGATCGGAATACAGGCGGTGAGCGCCGAGGAAACCGAGGAAGAACCAGAGGATGTAGGCGAGAACCGCGGACTTCGACAGCGCGTCGTATTCCATCATGCGGCTTGAATCGGTCGAATCGGTCATCTGCTCCTGGCCCGGCTGTTTTCGTTGTCGTCTATGTGTGGGCTCAAGCGCGGTGTCGCAAGGTCAACCGTCTTGCGGAGTTGCCATCCCGCAGATGTGGTCGACGGTCGCCGCCGCGAAGGATTCCAGCGTTTCCCGGCTTTCGCCGAGGCGCGAGCGGATCGCGATGTAGCCCACGACGGAATTGGCGATCATGGCGAGCGTCGCGCACTCCGTATCCGCGGCCAACTCGCCAGCGGCAACGGCACGAGCGATCCGCTTTTCCAGCATCCTGTCGAAGCCGCGGAAGGTGTCCGCCATCAGGTCGCGGACATCCGGATCGGTCGCAGCCTCGGGCACGCCAGTGGAAATCATGAAACAGCCGCGCGGCTGTCCGTCCTGAGGAAAATAAATTTCGATAAACAGCGCATACAGGCGGCTAAGCGCCTGGCGCAGCGGGATATCCGGATCGAGCGCCACGCGCACGTCATCGCGCATCTTTTCCCGGTAGTTCTCCAGCACGGTCCGATAGAAGGCGCGCTTGTCGCCGAAGGCGCCATAGAGGCTCGGCCGGTTCATGTGCGTCGCCGCGCTCAACTCGTCGAGAGAGGTTCCCGAAAAGCCCTGAATCCAGAACAGGTCCCGCGCCCGGGCCATCGCCTGATCGGGATCGTAGGTCCGCGGCCTGCCGCGTCTGGTCGGTTTATTTTGTACCATTTCGCAAATAATCCTTGCTGAGATTTATTTTGTTGCGATACGGTACATAAATCAACCGAGGGAGACGCATCATGGACCTCTATTTCGCACCTCTCGCCTGCTCGCTGGCGACGCGCATCACGCTTTACGAAACCGACCAGACGGCAGACTTCATCTGTGTCGACAGGCTCGCGGGCACGCTCGAGGACGGCTCCAACTACCACATGCTCAATCCGATGGGGCAAGTGCCGATGTTGCGCACGGACACCGGCGAGCTGCTGACCGAGACCGCCGCCATCCTCCAGTACGTCGCCGATCTCGACGAAGAGGGGCGGCTCGCGCCGAAATCCGGAATGGAGCGCTACCGGCTGCAGCAATGGCTGAACTTCATCACCACAGAGCTGCACAAGGCGCTTTTCTACCCGCAGTTTTCCCCGCACAGCAATGACGGAGCCAAGGCCTTCTCACGCGAGCTTCTGGACACGAGGTTCGATCTTCTCGAGAAACACCTGACCGGCCGTGCGTTCCTGCTCGACCGCTTCACGGTCGCCGACGCCTATCTCGCCACGGTGCTTGGCTGGACCCGGCCCGTCGGCATCGATCTCGACGGCTGGCCGGCTCTCAAGGACTATTTCTCGCGGATGCGCGCGCGTCCTGCGGTGGCTCGTGCAGTCGCCGAGGAGTACGCGCTCTACGAGGCGCAGGAGGAGCGCCGGGGCGCGGCCTGAACGCCCACCCTGCTTTTATCAGATGACAACCGGCCGCGATCCCGCGCGGCCGGCTTTTGTCGGCGCGGTCAGCCACTGGCACCCTGCATCGCCTTGAGGTCGGCAGCTTCGAGTGCCTTGCCGCCAATGCCCCAGCTTCCGCTGCCGACCTCGACGACGCGGACCCAGGTCACGCCGCGCAGCGCCTCGCCTTCGATTCCGACCATGGTGTCGGTTACTTTCTCGATCATTTCCTTCTTCTGGTCCGGGGTGAACACACCCTCGATCACCTGAATGTCGATTAGGGGCATGATGGTTCCTTTCCTGCATTTCTCGGTTCCGAGAGCGGCGGGATCATCCCGTCGCCTGGTCATCGAGATAGCCGGCGAGCGAGATCGACGCTTGAGAAGGAACCGAGTTATTCCTGTGGGAGAGTTGAGAATTTCGTCAGGCGTTCTGGCAAAAGAATGAATGGCGCGCTTCCGACGCGCCTCGACAATGAGGCCCGTCCTACCTAAACCTGGAGAAACCCGGCAGGTTCGGCATTCAGCGGCGGTCCATGATCTATGTCTTTGGCGAATGCGAACTCGACACGGAGCTTTACGAGCTCCGGCGGAACGGGCGTCGCTGCAAGGTCGGGCCCCAGGTGTTCGACCTTTTGCACTTCCTCGTGCGCAGCGCCGACCGGGTCGTAAGCCGGGACGAGGTCGTCGCGGACATCTGGGACGGCCGCATTGTTACCGAGGCCACCATCTCGACGTGCCTCAAGGCGGCACGGCAGGCAATCGGCGACGACGGAAAGACGCAGCGCTTCATACGCACGGTGCACGGGCGCGGCTTCCGGTTCATCGGCGAGGTGTCGGCGGAGGGAGCGGAGCGCACCGCGAACGGGGACGGCGACGCCGCAGACCTGTCTCTCGTCCGGAGCGAAACCGGCGACAGCCGCGAAACCGAGCCGGTACCGCCGCCGGCGGTGCCCGACAAACCGGTTCTGGCGGTGCTTCCCTTCGACAACCTGAGCGCGGATGTCGACGAGTACTTCGCCGACGGCCTGACCGAGGACATCATCACCAACCTGTCCCGGTTCCGCGAGCTGCTGGTCATCGCGCGCACCTCCACCTTCCAGTTCAAAGGGCAGGCGATCAACCTGACCGAGTTCGGAACCAAGCTGAATGCCGGCTATATCGTCGAGGGCAGCGTCCGCCGGGCCGGCGGACGGGTGCGCATTACCGCCCAGCTCATCGAGGCGGCTTCGGGTGTGCATCTCTGGGCCGACCACTATGACCGCGACATGGAGGACATTTTCGCGATCCAGGACGAGGTCACCTGCACGATCGCGGCAAGGCTCGGCGTCAGAATGCAGGACGTCGCGTTGCAGCGGGCCCTGAAGAAGAGCCCGGCCGAACTCGACGCCTACGACTGCCTGCTGCGGGCGCGGCGATATACGTCGATGCTCAGTGCGGAAGTGCATGCGGAGGCGCGGGACCTGCTTGAAAAAGCAATCGCGCTGGATCCCAACTATGCGGACGCCTACGCGCTTCTGGCGAACGTCTATCTGGCCGAGCATCGCTTCGATACCAATCCGCGCCCCGACCCGATCGGCCGTGCGCTGAAGATGGCCGAGACCGCGACCCAGCTCGATCCGCCAAACGCCTATGCCCGGTGCTGGCTCGCGATCGTGCATTTCTTCCGCGGCGAGAACGACAGGTTCGAGGCCGAAGCGCGGCTCGCCCTCAGCCTGAATCCCAATGACCCGGAAACACTGGCCGATATCGGCCATTATCTGGCGTTCCTGGGCGAGTTCGAACGCGGAATCGAATTGTCCAGGCGGGCGCAACGGCTCAACCCGCTACACCCGGGCTGGTACTATTTCAGCTTCGCCCGCTACCACTACGATCAACGCGCCTATGAAGAGACGCTGGCGGACGTCCAGCGTATCGGCTTGCCGCATTTCTACTGGACGCACCTGTTGAGCGCGGCGGCATCGGGCCAGTTGCAGCGGCCCGAGGCTGGCGCATCGCTTGAGCGGATCTACGAGCTCAAACCCGATTTTTCTGCACGCGCCGAGCTGCAGAAATGGAACGCGGCGCCGCATGATCTCGAGCATCTTCTCGACGGCCTGCGCAAGGCCGGTTACCGCGACTGAGCCGGGGATGGAACGCGCCGGCTGTCACGTCGCCAGGTGACAGACGGCCTCGATGCGGTTTCCGTCCGGGTCGAGCAAAAAGGCCGCGTAGTAGCTTTCGTGATAGTGGGGCCGCAAGCCCGGCGCGCCCTCGTCGCGGCCGCCGGCCGCGATGCCTGCGGCATGAAAGGCATCGACGGCCTCGCGGGTCGCGGCCTTGAAGGCCCAGTGACGGCCCTGCACGCGGCCGGTTTCACCAACGCGGACAGACAGATACGTGCGATCGGGATGGTCGGCACGAGCGCGCTCGCCATAGCCGATTCGATTGGGCTCGCTGATGACCCTGGCAACGCCGAGCGCCGCGAACACCGCATCGTAGAAGGATTCGGCGCGGTCGATGTTGGAGACCGTGATGGAGACGTGGTCGAGCACTGCTCCGCGGCACTCCCCTAGAGCATCGAGGGCAAAACGCGGTCCGGCGGACGGTGGCCGTCGGCGAAGGTCTTTATGTTGATGATCACCTTCTCGCCCATGTCAACGCGGCCCTCGATCGTCGCCGAGCCCATGTGCGGCAGCAGCAGCACTTTCTCGGACCTGGCGAGTTTCGGATTAACCGAAGGCTCATGCTCGAATACGTCGAGGCCGGCGCCGGCGAGTTCGTCGGCCTCCAGCATGCGGGTGAGCGCGTTCTCGTCGATCACCTCGCCACGCGCGGTGTTGACGACATAGGCCTCCGGACGAAGCAGCTTCAGCCGCCGTGCCGACAGCAGGTGATAGGTGGCCGGCGTGTGCGGGCAATGGACCGAAATCACGTCCATGCGGGCCAGCATCTGATCGAGGCTGTCCCAATAGGTCGCCTCCAGCTCCTCCTCGACCGCGGCCGGGACGCGGCGGCGATTGTGGTAGTGGATCTGCATGCCGAAGGCCTTGGCCCGGCGGGCCACCGCCTGACCGATGCGGCCCATGCCGATGATGCCGAGACGCTTGCCGTTGATCCGGTTCCCCAGCATCCAGGTCGGCGACCAGCCCTTCCACTCGCCCGATTCGATGACCCGGATGCCCTCGGCCAGCCGGCGCGGCACGGCGAGAATCAGCGCCATGGTCATGTCGGCGGTATCCTCGGTCAGTACGCCGGGCGTATTGGTGACCGCGATGCCCCGCGTCGTGGCGGTCTCGACGTCGATATTGTCCACGCCATTGCCGTAATTGGCGACCAGCTTCAGGCGCGGACCGGCTTGCGAAAGGACAGCGGCATCGATGCGATCGGTAACGGTGGGAACGAGGACGTCGGCGTCGCGCACGGCCTCGATCAGGTCGGCCTGGCTCATCGGCCGGTCGTCGAGATTGAGGCGGGCGTCGAACAACTCGCGCATCCGCGTCTCGACAACGTCCGGCAGCTTGCGCGTGACGATGACGTGCGGTCGCGTCTTGGGCATTGCCGACAGTCTCCCCTTTGGTACTCGCTTCGCGTCCGGCCGCCTGAATTCACCCGGCGTTTACCACGTCCGTGGTAGAGGTTGCCGCAAGGATTCGGGCGCGCTTCGCGGACTTCCTAGCAGACGGTCCGGCAAACACAAAGCGGATCGGCACGTTGTTTCGTTTGATTGACTTGAGATCGGCGACCTGGGAACGACCTGAGGTGTTTGGTCGCGCCCCCGGGCGCCGGGGCGCTGGGGACGCCATCTAAGATAAAATGAAGGTCCTGACTATTAGCGCGTATATCGCGATCGCCCTCCTCGCCGGCACTGTCAGCCTCGCCGTTCCGGCCGCCCACGCGGCCGCGCAATCGGGCGACGGTGCTACATCCAGTATCCAGGGGACCCAGACGGGGCCGAGCGGTCTGCCGCTGCCGCGCTTCGTCAGCCTCAAGTCCGACCGCATCAACGTGCGCGCCGGGCCGGGCCAGGATCACACGATTTCGTGGATCTTCTCGAAGGCCGGCCTGCCGGTGGAAATCGTCGCCGAATATGAGAACTGGCGGCGGATCCGCGACAGCGAAGGCGCCGAAGGCTGGATCTTCCATTCGCTGCTGTCGGGACGGCGCACGGCGATCGTCGCGCCGTGGTCGAAGGAAACCGATCTGGTCTTGCGCCGCGGACCCGGGGCAAGCGACGACCTCGCCGCGCGGGTCGAGCCCAACGTTCTGGTCGATCTCAACGAATGTGACGGTACGTGGTGCCGGGTTTCGGTGAAGAACGTGACCGGATGGATCACGCAGGACACCCTGTGGGGCGTCTATCCGAAGGAAACCGTGAACTGAGCGGGTATCGGGCCATCCGATACGGGCAATCGCATACGGGGCAATCGCTGCCCGAAACGATCAGTGCTTTTCGGCGCGCTTTACCCGGACGACCACGTCGATATGGGTCACTTCCATGCCGTCGGGCGCGTCGGGCAGTCCCGTGACCGAAATGGCACCGCCGCCGATGTCCATCAGCCGGTTCTCGTCTTCGAGATAGAAGTGATGGTGATCGCTGGTATTGGTGTCGAAGTAGGACTTCGCCCCATCGACCGCGACCTCGCGGAGGAGTCCGGCATGGGTAAACTGATGCAACGTGTTGTAGACGGTGGCGAGCGACACCGGAACGGAGGCGCGGATCGCCTGCTCATGCAGCATTTCCGCGGTCACGTGGCGGTCGATGCCGTCAAACAGCAACGCCCCCAGCGACAGGCGCTGGCGCGTCGGACGCAGACCGGCCGAACGCAGCCGCTCGGTCACGTCGTGTTCGCGCGTGGGCGTAGAACCGTCCAAGTCGTTCACGAGTCTTTCGTCCATCATCAAGTTGATCCGACAATTCGTTGCATTCGCTACCAATATAAGGCGTGAACATCCCTTCGGCAAGCGTTTGGATTCCCGGCACAGGTCCGGCTCCGCAACCCTTTCGAGGTCGGGGAAGCTATGTTAGTTAAGCCGCAAGTGGTCAAGGAAATCCCGTGACAACGCTCCGGCTGTTCGGCTTCGTGGACGGCATCAAAACAAAGAGTGAGGCGAATGACCGAACGGCGGTCCAGTTTCGAATACGACGATCTTCTCGCTTGCGGACGCGGCGAGCTGTTCGGCCCCGGCAACGCGCAGCTGCCGCTGCCGCCGATGCTGATGTTCGACCGGATAACGAAGATCTCGGAAGACGGCGGGGAGCATGGCAAGGGCGAGGTCCGCGCAGAATTCGATATCCGGCCCGATCTGTGGTTCTTCCCCTGCCATTTCCAGGGCGATCCGGTGATGCCGGGCTGCCTCGGGCTCGACGCGCTGTGGCAGATGGTCGGCTTTTTCCTCGGCTGGTCCGGCGGACTGGGGCGTGGCCGCGCTCTGGCAACCGGGGAGGTCAAGTTCTCCGGAATGATCCTGCCGACGGTGAAGGTCGTCGAGTATGGCGTCGACCTGAAACGGGTCATTCGCCGCAAACTGACACTGGGAATCGCCGACGGCTGGTTGAAAGCCGACGGAGAAACCGTATTTCAGGCTTTCGACCTGAGGGTCGGACTGTTCACGACCGAACCCGGCGCCACCGCTCCCTGAGTACCGTGGACCCGCGTATGCTGGGCGCGGGCGCACCTGGCCACCGGCACGGAATGATCCGAGCCTGAACGGAACCGGCGCGGACTTGCAAACGAGGCTGCAATGAGACGTGTAGTTGTCACCGGCATGGGAATCGTGTCGAGCATCGGCAATACCACCCAGGAAGTGGTGGCATCGTTGCGCGAGGCGAAATCGGGAATCAGCAAGGCAGAGGATTACACCCGCCTTGGCTTTCGTTCCCAGGTCCAGGGCGCTCCGACGGTCGATGCGTCCGAGCTCATCGATCGGCGCGCCATGCGCTTTCACGGCCGTGGCACGGCCTGGAACCATGTCGCCATGGATCAGGCGATCCGGGATTCCGGCCTCGAACAAAGCGATATCAGCAACGAGCGCACCGGCCTGATCATGGGGTCGGGCGGATCGTCGACACGCACCATCGTCGAGGCGGCCCAGATTACCCAGGAACGCGGCCCGAAGCGGATCGGGCCGTTCGCCGTGCCCAAGGCAATGGCATCGACGGCCTCGGCGACGCTGTCGACCTGGTTCAAGATCAAGGGCGTCAGCTATTCGATCTCCTCGGCCTGCGCGACGTCGTCGCATTGCATCGGCAATGCGGCCGAGATGATCCAGTGGGGCAAGCAGGACGTCATGTTCGCCGGCGGCTGCGAGGACCTCGACTGGACGCTGTCGGCGCTGTTCGACGCGATGGGCGCGATGTCGTCGAAGTACAACGACAGCCCGGAAACCGCGTCGCGCGCCTACGACGCGAACCGCGACGGGTTCGTCATCGCCGGCGGCGCCGGCGTGCTGGTGCTCGAGGAACTCGAACACGCCAAGGCGCGCGGCGCGCGGATCTACGCGGAACTGGTCGGCTACGGCGTCACCTCGGACGGCGACGACATGGTCGCGCCGTCGGGCGAGGGCGGAGAGCGCTGCATCCGGATGGCGATCTCGACCGTCAAGGACCCGATCGACTACATCAACCCCCATGCCACGTCGACGCCGGTGGGCGACGGGCCGGAGATCACGGCGATCCGCAACATTTTCGGAGCCGGCGATTCCTGCCCGCCGATCTCGGCGACGAAATCGCTGACCGGGCATTCGCAGGGCGCGGCCGGCGTCCAGGAAGCGATCTACTCGCTGCTGATGATGAACAACGGCTTCATTTGCGAATCCGCGAATATCAAAGACCTCGATCCCGCATTCGCCGACATGCCGATCGTGCGCGAACGCCGCGACAACGTCCAACTCAACACCGTCCTGTCGAACAGCTTCGGCTTCGGCGGGACCAATGCCAGTCTCGTGTTCCGTCGTTTCGACGGCTGACGGGCAAGCCGGAAAGGCGGAGCAGCAGATGAGCGCAGCGTTGATGGCCGGCAAGCGCGGCCTGATCATGGGTGTCGCGAACGACCATTCTATCGCCTGGGGGATCGCCAAGGCGCTCGCCGACCAGGGCGCCGAACTCGCCTTCACCTACCAGGGCGAGGCGTTCGGACGGCGGGTGCGGCCGCTGGCGGAATCGGTCGGCTCCAACCTGGTGCTGCCCTGCGACGTCGAGGACATCGCAACCGTCGACGCGGTTTTCGATGAACTGAAGCAGGCCTGGGGCAGTCTCGACTTCGTCGTCCACGCGGTGGCGTTCTCGGACAAGAACGAGCTGAAGGGCCGCTACGCCGATACGACGCGCGACAACTTCAAACGCACCATGGTGATTTCGTGTTTCTCCTTCACCGAGA
>CAJQNW010000323.1 GCA_905479765.1 uncultured Tepidamorphus sp.
GCGGCAGCGAAGCGGCGCCCCTCGTGCAGTGGGTGCTTCCGTTCCCGAACCTCATGGCGGCACTTGCCGGCTTTGCTGAAATAATCTTTCCCACACTGATCCTAATCGGACTTTTGACGCGGCTGTCCGCGCTCGGACTGCTCGGCGTCACAGTGATCATCCAGCTCGTGCTTCCCTGGGGACTGGCGATCCACGCGACATGGGCGGCCATATTCCTCGCCATCATCGTGGCCGGGCCCGGGCTTTCGTCGCTCGACCATCTGCTGGGCCGCGCATTCCGGCGCTAAACCGTTTCCGTCGATCCGGGATTTCGCCCTCCCGTTTAGACCGTTAAGGTCGCGGCGATCTCACCAGCATGGACGACGGCATGTATTTCGCAAGCGACAACACCGCGGGAATATCAGACAAGATCCTCGCCGCGATTACCGAAGCCAATACGGGCAACGCGGCGTCCTATGGCGGCGACGACTGGACCCGGACCTTGCAGACCCGCATGGCGGCGCTGTTCGAGCACGACGTCACCGTGTTTCCGGTGGCTACCGGCACGGCGGCGAATGCCCTCTCAATGGCCGCGATCGTGCCGCCCTGGGGCGGCATCCTGTGCAGCCACGACGCCCATGTGATGACGGACGAATGCGGGGCGGCCGAACTGTTCACCGGCGGGGCCAAGATGTTCGGCGTCGACGGGCGGTATTCCAAGATCGATGCGGGCGAACTCTCGCGGCGGCTCGACAACTGGCCGGGCGGCGTGCCGCATCACGTCCAGCCTTCGGCGATCTCGATCAGCCAGGTCAGCGAGTTCGGGGCGGTGTGGAGCGTCGAGGAGGTCGGCGCCATCGGCGAGATCGCCAGGCGGCACGGTCTGAAGCTGCACATGGACGGCGCGCGATTCGGCAACGCGGTTGCCGCGCTTGGATGCAGCCCCGCCGAGATCACCTGGAAGGCCGGTGTCGACATCCTGTCGTTCGGTGCGACCAAGAACGGCGCGCTGGCGGCGGAAGCAATCGTCGCCTTCGATCCCGATCTCGCCGCCTCGCTTTCGTTCCGCCGCATGAAGGCCGGCCAGCTTCTCTCGAAGGGCCGGTTTCTGGGAGCCCAACTGTTGGCCTATCTGGACGACGATCACTGGCTGGAGCTTGCCCGCCTCTCCAATGCGATGGCGGCCAAGATGGGGGCTGCGATCGCCTCGGCCCCGAACGCGCGGCTTGCCGTTCCGGTCGATGCCAACGAGGTCTTCGCGTTCGTCGAGCCTGCCGTCGACGCGGCGCTGAAGTCGGCCGGCGCCGTCTATCACGGGTGGCCGTCGGGTTTCCCCGATCCGGCCGATCCGCCCAGGGGCAAGGAAACGCTGGTGCGCTTCGTGACGTCGTTCCAGACCACCGGCCAGGAGGTCGGGCGGTTCGCGCAGGTGATCGCCGAGGCGTGAGTGCTTCGGCTTGCGACAAAAGCAAAGCCGTTCTTTTTTTCTCCGCTCATTCCCGCGAAGGCGGGAATCCAGGGGCAATACGACGGACTCATGTCCCCTGCTCTGGATTCCCGCCTTCGCGGGAATGAGCGGAGCGTGTCGTTGGACGGGCGAGGGGACCAGACGTCTTCCAAGTCCGTAAACGCTGACCCCAAACGAAAAGCGCCCCGGCGGGGCCGGGGCGCTTCCTGGAGTTCAGTCAGATCGAACCGTCGATCAGGCCGCCTTCTGGTCGATGACCTTGGCCTCATCTTTCTTGGACGTGATCTTGATAGTGCGGGGCTTCAGGGCCTCAGGGATCTCGCGGACGAGATCGACGTGCAAAAGCCCGTTCTCGAGTGTCGCACCGCGTACCTCGACGTGATCGGCGAGCTGGAAGCGCCGGTCGAAACTGCGCTCGGCGATGCCGCGATACAGCACGTCGCCGCGCTCGTCGCCTTCCTCGGCGGTCTTCTCGCCGTGGATCGAGAGGGCGTTTTCCTTGACCTCGATGGTCACGTCTTTTTCGCTGAAGCCGGCGATCGCCATGGTGATGCGGTAGGCGCTCTCACCGGTGCGCTCGATGTTGTAGGGCGGATAACCGCCGCTGGCGTTATCGACGCTGGACATCTGGTCCACCATCGAGAACAGCCGGTCGAAACCGACCGTCGAGCGGTAAAGGGGGGAAAGATCGAAGTGACGCAAAGCATATCCTCCTGTTGAAGCGACATGTCGATTGCCCGCCACATGGGGCCGGGCATTCCAGTCACGCACCCGTCAGACGGCGTGCGTGGACAAGATCTGGGGACACGATTTTCCGATTTCAAGAGGTGCGATCGATCGCGTCTGAACCAGCGCGCCAATACCTGGAAAATGGGACCGTTTCGCCGGGATTCCGTAGATTTTCTTACATGAACGCAATCTGAACGGCGGCTTGGGCGTTCGTTCAGGTTGGATTTGGCATGTTCCATACGTTCGCTGGACGACTGGCCGCGAACCTGACCTGCAAGCGGTGTTCCTCCCCACCGCTCAACTGCGACACCGGATGCCATCGTAGCCCCCGGGGCGTCCGGCAAACGGCCGGTGGTCCTGTAACAAGGATCGCCGGCCTGTTGCGTTTCGCCGGTTTATCGGGCTATCGGGCTTGGTCGCGGCACTGTTATAAGGGCCCACTTCGCTTTCACCTTTCCGACTCGCAGATTTACAAATCCGGCGCCGATGGATCTCGTCGACATCCCCGAAAATCCGGTTCCCAGCGGCGTCGTCTCCGGCATGATCGAGGCGAGCGACGGCGTTCAGTTGCGCTACGCGCGCTGGCGGCCGACCGCGCGAAAGTCCGCCGGTACCGTCTGCGTCTTTCCCGGGCGCAGCGAGTTCATCGAAAAATACTTCGAGGTGATCAGCGACCTGCGCCGGCGCGGCTTCACGGTCGCGGTGCTGGACTGGCGCGGGCAGGGCGGTTCGCAGCGCCCCTTGCGGAACCGACGCAAGGGCCATGTGGATACGTTCGGGCAGTTCGACAAGGATCTCGCCGCCTTCATGGAGACGGTGGTTCTGCCCGATTGTCCGCCGCCCTTCTTCGCGCTGGCCCATTCGATGGGCGGCAACATCCTGTTGCGCAACGCGGTGCGCGCGCCAAGCTGGTTCGAGCGGCAGGTGCTGAGCGCGCCGATGCTGCAACTGACGATACCGGAACGCCGCGGGCCGTTGGTCTTCGGCCTTGCGGAGGTTCTGTGCCTGACGGGCTTTGCCGATGCCTTCGTCCCCGGCGGCGGTGCGACTGCGGCGGGAACCGCGCCGTTTCCAGGGAACCCGCTGACGTCGGACCCGGTGCGCTATCGCCGATGCAACCGCATAGTCGAGGTGGAGCCGGCGCTCGGGCTCGGGTCGCCGACCATTTCGTGGCTCAGGGCAGCCGGCGCGGCGATGGCCGAGGTGATGGACCCGGATTTCCCACCGCGCGTTCACGTGCCGACGCTGATGATCGCCGCGGGCGGTGACACGGTTGTCTCCAGCCGTGCGATCGAAACGCTGGCCTTTCGCATGAAGACCGGCTCGCACATCGTCATCCCCGGTGCGCGTCACGAGTTGCTGATGGAACAGGACAATATCCGCGAGCAGTTCTGGGCGGCCTTCGACGCCTTCGTGCCGGGATCGCCGGTCTTCGGCTAGACCTTCGGATTTCGATCAGGAATTCAGGATTTCCAGCGCGGCGGCGTGAACGCGGGCATCGCCCGCGGCGATCACCCGGCCGCCCTCGTTCGCCGAGCCGCCCGTCCAGCTTGTAAAAAGACCGCCGGCCGCCTCGATAACCGGAATCAGCCCCACCACGTCATAGGCTTCCAGGCCGGTCTCGATGACCAGGTCGATCTGGCCCGCAGCCAGCAGGCAGTAGGCATAGCCGTCCGCCCCGTAGCGGGCGAGCCGGACGCGCCGCTCGACCTCGTCGTAGCGGTCGCGGTCGCCCCCGACCATGATGCCCGGCGTCGTCGTCATCATCGTGGCGCCGGACAAGTCGGCGCAGGGGCGGGTGTGTATCTCGCGCGCCTCGCCGTTGCGATGGCGCGTCCAGGCGGTACCCTCGCACCCCCAGAAGCGGTCGCCGACATAGGGCTGGTCGACCAGGCCGCAGGTCGGGACGCCGTCGTGCCGCAATCCGATGATCGTCGTCCACAGAGGCACGCCTGACATGAAGGAGCGCGTGCCGTCGATCGGGTCGACGACCCATTCATAGGTGCCCGCGCCCTTCACCTTGCCGAATTCCTCGCCGTGCAGGCCGTGGTCGGGATAGGTCTTGAAGATCAGGTCGCGGATCGCTTCCTCGGCGGCCCGATCAGCGACCGTAACCGGATCGAAGGCCGATCTTTCCCCACCACTATTTGGGCCGTCACCCGCTTCCAGCTTGTTCTCGACCGCGAGTGTCGAGCGGAAGTGCGGCAACGTCGCCGCGGCGGCGGCATCGGCGAGGGCGTGCGCGAAGGTCTCGAATTCGTGGCGGGTCATATGCACAAAACGGGGTTGTGGGTACCTCGATCATGGCTATAGGACGGCTAAGGCACGCCTGCAACGACAAGTCGGATTTAAGTCCGCGAAAGCCAGGTCCACGGATGTAACCGGGGACGGCGTGCCGGGAGAAACGCCTGGAGCATCCTATGTCTGATGAATCGCGCCTGCGTCCTGCCACACCGGCTGTCTCAACAGCGACACCGATCGGGGCCGGGCCCTCGACGTCCACCGTCGTTGCCCTGATTGCCGTTCTGTGTGCGATTTACGTAGTCAGCCAGTTCCTGCGCAATTCGGTCGGCGTCATCGCGCCGGACATCGCGCGGGAACTCGATCTGGCGCCGCAGGAACTCGGCGTCCTGTCGAGTGCGTTCTTCCTTGCCTTCGCCGCGGCGCAAATCCCGCTGGGCGCGACGATCGACCACTATGGGCCACGGCGGTGCATGATCGCCTCGGTCGGGCTTGCCGTGCTCGGGTGCGCGGTTTTCGCCTGGTCGGACACGCTGACGGGGCTCACGTTCGGTCGCGTTTTGATGGGGCTGGGGTGTTCCAGCTTCTTCATGGGGCCGCTGACCATCTATACCCGCTGGTTCAAGCCGCAGCAGTTCTCGACGCTTGCCGGCATGCAGCTTGGGATCGGCACCATAGGCACGCTGTTCGCCACCGCACCGCTGGCCTATTCGACCGCGCTCTACGGCTGGCGGGCGACGTTCCTGTTCGTCGGCGCGGGCGCGGCGATAGTCGGGCTGCTGGTCGCTGTTGTGGTTCGCGACAGGCCGAAGGGGGCCGAGCCGGAACCGCATCGGCCGGCAAGCCTGAAGGACAGTTTCATCGGCCTGGGCGAGGTGATTCGCGTGCCGGGCTTCTGGCAGCTCTTCGCGATCCATTTCGTGGGATACTCGGCCTTCATCAGCGTGCTGGGGCTGTGGGGCGGACCGTTTGTGACCGACGTGCTGGGATTCGACCTGGCCGAGCGCGGCAATCTGCTGTTTGTCGCTGCGGCCGCCCATATCGTCGGTCTGTTTGCCTGGGGGCCGACCGACCGGCTGTTCGGACGGCGGATACTCCCGGTTACCATCGGTGCGCTGTCGACGGCGGCGATGCTGCTGCTGCTGTGCTTTTTCGGCGACCGGGGCGGGGCTGTCACCTATGCGATCTTTATCGCGCTGGGCTTCGTCGCGGGCTTCACGCCGGTCCAGACGGGGCATGGCCGGGCGCTCTACGACAAGCGGCTCGTCGGGCGTGGAATCACCATGCTGAACCTTGCCACGATGGGCGGTGTGTTCGCTCTGCAGGCCGCCAGCGGTGCCATCATCGGTGCGTTTGCACCGGTCGAATCGGCCTCCGGTGCCCTCGTGCGCCCGCTGATCGCATACCAGGCGGCGTTCGGCTTTCTCGCGCTGGCTATCGTAAGTGCTTGGTTAATCTACCGATCCGCGCCTGATCCGAAAGTCACGGCAGACTAGGGCGATATGCGGTAAATGCGGTTCTATCCTTTACGTAAGGATAAGCTGTGTCTTTTAGGCAACCGCATGGCAGCTATGCGCCCCTGCTGCCGGAATGCATTGACTTTTGTGCGTCGCAACCGCATTTTGTTGCAGTGCGGTATCGCCCTGCCGTTTCGCGATACCGCTGCCCTCCTTGGGCGTTTCCTCCCTAGACTTGGGCCGTCCTGTTGGACGGCCCACTTTTCTTTGGGCTGCGATTCGAGCGGTTTTCCCCCGAGTATCTGACTCTTCAGCCGTTGCGCGCCAGACCCGATTTATTCGGCCGCGGCTGCGCGACCGGGTCGCAGAGCCTCGACGGATATGCTCATCAGCCGGCGGCAGACATGGGTGATGTCGGCGACAAGCCACGCGAAGCCGCCCGCGCGCGCATAGCGTATCTCATCCATATAGAGCGACCGGTTGATCTCGATCTGCAGAGCGTGCAGGCCGTCGCTGGGGTTTCCATAGGTTTCGGTGATGAAGCCGCCGGCATAGGGCTTGTTGCGGGCAACCGTGTAGCCGAGCCGCTGCAGTGTTTCCTGCGCAACGTCGGTGAGG
>CAJQNW010000324.1 GCA_905479765.1 uncultured Tepidamorphus sp.
CGCCGCGGATTGGCGGGAACAGACCAATATCTGGAGGAATGGCGGCGTGGACGCCGCGTGGAAAAGAATGGAGATGCTGTGAGCGCCGCAGAGGCGCTCGCCGAAGAAATCGAGGCGAAATACGACGAAATCCACGCCGCGGCGATTGCCGGATTGGCTGCTGGGAATGACAACTGAGCGCTGACGAACCGGTGGACGAAACAATCGTGCGAAACGAAGTAAGTGCCTGGAGAACAGATGGTTTTCCGGTTGATGCTGAACGCATTCTGCGCGTCCAGGGTTACCGCGACCCCGCACGGATCCGGCCTCGGATACGAAAGATTGCCGAGCGCGCCGCGGCGGATATCGCTGCGGTCGCCAATCCAGACGCAAGATTTGTCCGTTGCACCATCGAGTCGGTATCGAATGGGGTGCTGACGCTTGCAGGGGGACATCAGTTCACTTGCGCTGCATTTGACCGGCTTCTGGCCAACGTTACCGACGTCGTCGTGTTCGTGATGACGCTTGGACCGGAAATGGATGCGGCCACGGCGCAGCGATTCGAAGCATCGGAGCCGGTGGATGCACTGTTTCTGGAGTGTGCCGGCTGGCTGTGCGTCGAGCGGGCGACACGGATGCTCGCCGCCCACGTCCAGGAGGAAATGGCCTCGGAGGGACTTGGCGTAACGTTCCGATTGGGGCCCGGGTACGATTACAAGTCCGGCGAGGACCGGGCCGTATGGGGATTGGAAGACCAGCCTGCGCTTTTCCGGGTTTTTGGCGATGCGCCGCTGCCTGTCGACCTGCTGGAAAGCTGTGCGATGTTGCCGAAATTGTCGCGTTCCGGCCTGTTTGGCGTGGCGCCGCGATCCTGACTATTTCGCCTTCGACGGTGTATCTGCTATTCAGCCTGAAAATACTGGCTGGGATGACGATATGACACCGGATATTCGGCCTTTGGTGGCTGGCAACTGGAAAATGAACGGCCTCAAGGCTTCGGCGGCTGAATTCGGCGCGATGCTGGAGGGCTATGACGACGGCCTCAAGGAGCGGGTCGACCTGATGATCTGCCCGCCGGCGACGCTTCTCATGGCATTTTCACAGATGGCGCTCGAATCAAAACTCTCCGTTGGCGGGCAGGATTGCCACGCCAATGAGTCCGGGGCGCATACGGGCGACCTGTCGGCCGGAATGATGGCCGATTCGGGCGCGAATGCGGTCATCGTCGGTCATTCGGAGCGGCGTCACGATCACGGCGAGGACGACGATGCGGTGCGTGCCAAGGCCGAGGCCGTCATGCGGGCGGGGCTGACCGCTATCGTCTGCGTCGGAGAAACCGAAGCGGAGCGAAAGGGCGGCAAAACGCTCGATCGTATCGGGTCGCAGCTCGACGGATCGATCCCCGACGCGGCGAAGGCGAGCACGATCGTCGTCGCCTACGAGCCGGTCTGGGCGATTGGTACCGGGCTCACGCCGACACCTGAGGACGTGGCGGAGGTGCATGCCTTCATTCGCGAGCGCCTGAAGGGGCGCTTCGGCGAAGAGGGAGCGAGGACCCGCATTCTCTACGGGGGATCGGTGAAGCCGGACAACGCGATCGAACTGATGGCGGTCGCCAATGTTGACGGCGCTCTGGTCGGCGGCGCCAGCCTGAAGGCATCCGATTTCCTTGCAATTGCGGATGCCTATCTCCAAATCACGAGCTAACCGAATTCGCCTGACCGGGGTAGCGCATTGAGGCTGCCGGGTGTAAAAGGCGGCGAATTCCCGACATCTGGATTTGAATAAAGATGGAAACCGTCATTATCGTCATCCACCTGATGGTGGTCGTGGCGCTTGTTGCCGTTATCATGCTGCAGAAGTCCGAAGGCGGTGCGCTTGGCATCGGCGGGGGCGGCGGCGGCGGATTCATGACCGGCCGCGGAACGGCCAACGTCCTGACCCGCACGACGACGATTCTCGCAGCGGCGTTCTTCGCGACATCGATCGTTCTGACGCTGTTGGCGCGCAGCGGTGGAGACGTGCCGTCGATCTTCGACAGCGCGCCGACCTCGAGCGGCGCTCCGGCCGGCGAAACGCCTGCAGACGGCACCAGCGGCGGGAGCGTTCTCGATCAGATCAAGAAGCTCGAGGACAATCAGCCGCCCGCATCTCCGCAGGCGCCGCAGTCCCAATAACGGGCGTGGCAGCAGGTTTCCGCTAGGGCGGTAAAGCCCGTCACGAAGGCGGAACGCGCAGGTCGTTAAAAAATCGGTGGGGAGGCGTAAATCGACTCCCCGAATCGTTCGGGACGGAGATAACTTCGAGGCCCATGGCGCGGTACGTATTCATCACCGGCGGTGTGGTCTCTTCCCTCGGCAAGGGTCTCGCTTCAGCGGCACTCGGCGCGGTCCTTCAGGCCCGCGGCTACAAGGTGCGGCTCAAGAAGCTCGACCCCTATCTCAATGTCGACCCCGGGACCATGAGCCCCTATCAGCACGGCGAGGTGTTCGTCACCGACGATGGCGCCGAGACCGATCTCGATCTTGGTCACTACGAGCGCTTCACCGGGCGCTCGGCCACCAGGACCGACAACATCACCACCGGCCGCATCTACAAGGACATCATCGACAAGGAACGCCG
>CAJQNW010000325.1 GCA_905479765.1 uncultured Tepidamorphus sp.
GAGGTCGCTCAGCGAAAGCTCGTTAAAGAGCGCCAGTAAGTCCTTGGTGTACTCGGGATAGCGCTGCAGGTAGTCCTTGAGAACCGCGGGTGACATTTCTTCCTCAATCGTGAAATCGCTTAGGACGTCGTCTCTATTCGCCATCGTCGATCTCCAAATCCAGTGCTCGCCTTATTCTCGCATAGGCACGGTCCCGCCGGTTGCGAACTGTCTTTTCCACGCAACCCAGAAGTTCCGTCATCGAAGGTTCACCATCCTTGCTGGTTTCAATCGGGATGTCTGCGAGCAACAAATCAATCACCTCTCGTTCGTCTGTCGGTAAGGCGTCAATCGCGCGGCGCAGGTGAATCCGGTAATCGAAATCTTCTTCAGCCGTAAGTCCGGTCTTCTTGTAGCGATCCAACGCCGCCTCCACGACAGTACGGACCTCCCCGGTGATGGCGTCTTCTACCTCTTCAGTGGCGTCTTCTCGGCGGTTCACTTTGCGAAGTTTGGTGATGCGTGCTGAACGTACTGCCTTGTCGAATACAACCTCATAGATATCGAGTTGCTCGTCATAGCTTTGCCGGTCGGTGAACATCAGTTCAGTGACATGGTCGATCGTCGCGTCGCGAATCTCGGCAATACGGCTGTCTTCGTAGACCTTGTCGTCTACATGACGGTTTGGGCGTGGACAGGCCGCCTCGACCCGATCGCGCAGGATATCGTAGAGTGCAACAAACCGACCGTCCGAATTGTCAGACTTGGTCTGACGCAAGTGATGCACAAGCACCTCTGACGGCACATAGTGGCTGTGCCGGCGATCTTTTATTCCGGCTCGCCTCAATAACTCATCGAACGGCCAATCGAGGCTCTTCTCGATGAAGTGAGTTACAGGCGGCCGGCGCGTATAGAGTTCGCCGCTTTCTTTCTGTTTTCGAAGTGGGTCGATATGCATGTTGCGCCGAATCTCAAGTCAGGTCGGTTGCTTGCTTTGTGCCTCATTGATGAATATTTCAAGCGCTTCAATACTGTCCATGACTTCTTCGAATTTTGGCGGGGTGCCGAATATCATGGCGGACATCCGCTCATAGTCAGTCTCCAGCTTCTTGCTCATCTCCGCGGTTGGCATCAGGCGGTACGAGCCCGGTTCTGCCCGATCGTACCGATGGTCAGGCGCACGGAACATGAGCTGCTTGTGCTGGCGACATGCCTCGGCCAGCTCGCGCATGGAGGCGGCCTTCTCGCCGTACTCGCCATGCCGCCATATCTGATGGACGTCGTAGTAGTGCCGGGAATAGCGATTGAGATCGGGGACCGGGCGGCCGGGATCATGATCCGCGGCGCGTTTTTCCGTCATTTCCGTCATGGCGTGCAGGATCAGCACCTTTTCCCAGAAGGTGCGTTCCGGCTTAACCGTTGTCACGCCACCGAATTTGAGGGCGGCACCGTTCGGAAGTTCGTCTGCCACGTAAGGGGCTATCTCACGCGCTTCGACGGGAACGGGGTCGGGCCGGGCGCCTCCCTCTATCCGTACCGCGGCCTGGACATAGCCATCTCCGGATCCGAATGCGCTGTCATAGCCGACCACTAGGACATCGAGTGCATCCTTGTTCCGATAAGGATCGAAGCCAAAACCAATGGAGAAATGTCCGCCTCTGCCTGACATTTCTTCGACGGCCGCGACCTCTTTCAGCAACTGATCGCGGAGCGTGCCGGAAATGTATTTGCGTGCCGCTTCATCGACCTCCTCGGCGAGGGCCTTTTGCTGTTTGGTGATGGATGGCAGCGCGGCGATGTCGGCCTCGAGCGGGGCATTGAGGTCGCCTTTGAATATTCCGATATCGATGTCTTCGGAGAATCGCCTGATAAGCCCATAGGCCTTGCTCAGGCTGGTGCCACCCTTGAAGTACAGGTGGACCGGGTCGTCCTTGCGCCGGTTGAACAGGAAATCGAGAACCCAGCAGACATAGAGGTCTTTCTCGACGTTTTCGGCACGTGTCTCCAGTTTGGCCGCGACCGCCGAATAGAGGGCTCGGCGTTCATCGGTGCTCGAGCCGAGGATTTCAGCGATAGCTTTCTGCATGTGCCCCCGGCGTCTCAAATGGCTCTGATACGTCGGGCGAGCTTTCGTTGGCCGATAGTGTTCGCACGATTTTCTCGATTACCGGATACATCCACGCGGGAACAGCTTGGATGTTCTGGTGCAGGTCTTCGACAATTGCGTCGCGCTCCGGAGCGTTTGAGAGCCGTCGGACAATCCCATTGACGGCCGCATTTAGGCTCGCGCGATTGTCGCGAAACCATGACAGAGCCTGGACGACGCGCATGGCCGGCCGACCGGCCCAGAACGCCGTCTTGGCAGAGATCCGCTTGAAGTCGAGTTTGTAGACGACCGGCTCTTTTGCGTTCGCGTCGCCAGTGTTGGCAACGACCTCGATCGTCCTTGGATATGTGTCGGCGTAAATCGTGCTTCGGGCCGGCACTGCCGTCGTCAGCCCCAGATCGTTAGCCGCTGTCATTCCGTCGACGAGCACTCGCAGCTTGTCCCGTCGCGCAATTGCATCGACAAAGGATGCTATGGGCGGGAACACCATCTTGCCGTTAAGTTTGCTTGTGGTCGGTTTGTCATAGAGGCCACGGCACGGACGCCGGATGTCGCCACGCTTGGCAAGCCTCTGCAGGGCTTTCTCGACCCCGTTCGGGCTGGCAATATCCAAGAAATCTGCTCGCGACCACACTCCAGCGGGAGCTCCCGCTGCGATACGCGCGTGAACGCGATTAAGTGTGTCAGACGTGGGATCGGGCATTGGATGTCCTTATTGCGTGACCGAAAATTATATACAAATTTTGGTCAGTAGCAATGCCTAAGTGGGTGGAGACCAAACTTTTTATACAAATATTGGTCAGTAGGACGAAACGACACCTGCTATCGATTGTGTCGCTGATTCATCAGCGCCCCGACGGCGCACACATGCCCACACGCGTATGGAGATCGTATCCATGCTAAAGGAGTTGAATGCAAAGCGAGTTAGATTCTGATCGTATTGGCCGCATCGGCGAACGGCAATTCGAAGCGCTCTGCGAGCGTGCCGGCCTTTATTGCAACAAGAGCGTTGTCGACGTCATGGGCTGGGATTTCATTGTGGAATTCCCAATGGCGCCAACCGGCCAGGCGATGCCTCTCGATCAACGCCCGACCAATGCCGCCCGGGTTCAGTTGAAGTCGACTCTCGGCCGCACCGGCAACCGGATCCGGCTCAGCTTGTCCGCCATCGATCGCCTGGCGAAGGACCCTCGGCCAGCGCTCATCGTGGTGTTTCGGCTGCGATCCGACGGAGAACTACAGTCCGGTTATCTTGTCCACCTCATCGGAGCAGAGCTAGCGCGTGTCCTAAGGCGATTGCGAATGGCTGAAGCCCGCAAAGCTCATGACATCAACCACTCCGACATTAGTTACGACTATGAGAAGACTGGCGCGCGCTTCGAGCCTACCCCCGACGGCTTATTGGCAGCCCTGAGCGCAGCCTGCGGACAAAATCCTGGTGCCTACACGATCGAGAAGCAACGGCAGCTCGCCGAACTTGGCTATGAGAATGGCCAGTTTGAGGCGGAGGCGCTAATCCAGATCGAGGGTCCGGAGCATTTCAGCAATTTGCTGCTCGGCCTCGCGCCCTTGAAGCCCCAAGGTCTTCGGGTGTTTGATAGCCGGTTTGGCATACGCCTCCCTTATCAAGGCACGCTTTTCGACGACATCGAAGAGCTGCGCCTTACGCCTCCTATTTTGGGTTCCTGCGACATCTCGATTCGCGGGCTGAGCTTCGCACAAGCGGCGCGGTTCGACGGCGAAATGTTCTTTGGTCCACCGACGGCGGAGCCCCTTGGAGCAGAACTTCTCATCCGCACCTCAGACTTTATTATTCGACTGGCACCTCCGGCACTCAAGTTCGAGAGCGTCGACTCGATCGATGACAGGGAGCATACCCTGGATGAGTGGGCGGAGCTGCTTCGCGCGCTCACGCTCATGGCAACCGGGCGAGCGACACTGACGATTGCCGGAAATGACCGCATCCCGTCGATTACCTTCCCGGTCGATCAACCCATCACCGGGCCGTATATCGAGGAGATTCCGCTGATCTCCGCATTCTTGGACGGCTGGCTCCGGCTTCTGACGAACGCGGGCCTTCGCTCCACCGCAAAATTCAAGTTCGATGCGTTCTGGGAAGCAAACGAAGCACATATGGCCGTGGATATCCTGCTCAATCCGAGATCCCAGGCTCACTTCGAGTTCCAGACCCTTGAGATTGAAGAACCGTCGGCGCCGCCCGAAGGCCTGTATTTCAACAGCACATCGTTTGCCGGCACCAGCTTGACGTACAGTGCAAAGGTCTTCTTGGAGAAGACCGACGACCCAGAATGGCGTTATCGATCGACGGATTTCGAAGCTCTTGATGTTCGGCCAAAGGTCGAGGATCTTGAGGAATACGGGATGGACCAAGCTATTGCCTACGATCTCAAGCTCCTTATCGACCCGAGAAAAATCACCTTAGTATCTCGAAGAGAAGCAGACCGAAATCGCGACGCTGCTCGTGATGGCGAATGCTAATCACGAGGGGAAGCCACCAAGTTTGGAGAATAGTGAGGTACAACCCCGTCTCAGTGCGCCGGGCCAAATAGTTCCCGCAGGCCCTGGACTACCAGACGAGTTGCCGCCGCAATTGGATCGGAGGAATACCGAATTTCGTTCCCGGTGATGGTCGCTTTTCAGTGGAGTGCCGGGAGTTCCCTTAACGCCGGCCTGACCGCAGTTTCGAGCATCCTCCTCGCCCATCCGGCGATTTGTGCATCTCCGCAATGCGTCAACATGCGCAACGCGAAATCAATGCGCGCCAGTAACGGTAGCGAACGACGCTCAATAGCCTTGTCCAACCAGTCTTCAACGCATTCGTGATCGCGTAGTAGGAAGCGATAGATTGACAGCGTGACCAGCTCGAGTGTGTTTCGGCGCGCCTCGCATTTTTTTGGCCTAGCGACCATGTTCTGGATTTTGCGACTCTGCGTGTGCCGGTTTATTTTGGGGGCGCTGGGATTGACGCAAGGGATCAGATCACCTGGTCAGGTGGCGCTATGCCGCCAGGCACCGAGAGAAAAACCGCAGGCTGTAGCGTATGTTGGGTAGGTGTGGGGAACAGCGGTAGCGCTCCTCCGCTACCAATCATTTCAATGACAAAGCGCTTAGCTGCGACAGGCTCACCGCTTAGGCAGCCATATTTCGGATACGTTGCTCGACCTCGTCGAAGCGGTTCGCAAAGGCACCGCAGTGGAACAGGTGATCGTCATGTCGCTGTCGGAGATGGCACCGGCCGACCTGGCAATTCCGGCACCGCCTGCGTTGCATGCCACGAAAGCACCGGTCGCGGCCGGCGCACTCGATCTTTTGCCCTCCCTCGCGCTGATGATCGCATCGTTCGAACCTGCCAATGTCGGTCTCGATGACGTTGCCTGCCTGAACTATACGGGCGGAACCGCCGGCATGCCGAAGGGATGCGTCCACACCCAGGCGACATGCTTTATACCGCAGCCACGACCGTGCCGTTCTCATTGGGCCTTGAGCAGGAAAGCATCTATCTCTGCGTACTGCCGACCTTCTGGATGGCGGGAGAGGTGCTCGGAGTTCTCTTCCTCATTTCCGCCGGCGTTACCGTCGTGCTTTCAAGGTCACCCATGCGAGCTTTCTCGTTGACGGTGCCGTGGAGAGTATGGACCACGACACGCGCGGTGAATACGACCTGATCAGTCTTGAACGCACCGGCGGCATTTCCGTCGTCAAGAATCTCAATCCGGAGCTCGCCGACGCGGGCGCGAGCTGACCGGATCGATGATCCGTGAAGTGAGCTGGGGCATGACCGAGACCCACACGTGCGACACGATGATCTACGGTTTCGAGGAGAATGACTTCTATCTGAACTCACAGCCGGTTTTCGTCGGCTTCCCGGTCGTAGGCACCGAATTCAAGATCTGCGATTTCGAGACGGGGAGCGCTGAAGGCTCTCGACGAAGACGGCGAGATATGCATCCGCTCTACAGCGTTGATGAAGGGCTACTGGAAAAAGCCGGAGGAAAGCGAAAGGGGCTTTCGGGGCGGCTGGTTGCATACGGGTGACATCGGCGTTTATGACGGCGACGGGTTTTCTGCATTTTCTTGGCCGACGCAAGGAGATGCTCAAGGTCAACTGCATGAGCGTCTTACCCGGCGCACTCGAGGCGATCCTCGGACAGTATCCGGGGTTGCTCGCAAGCAGTGTGATCGGGCGCCCGGACGAAATGAAGGGCGAGGTACCAGTTGCGTTCGTCAGTCTTGCCGAAGAACTGCGCACGCCGGAGGGCGAACAGAGTTTCCGGGACTGGTGCGCCGCCACGCTGTCGTCCTACAAGCAGCCGGACATCCGTTTCCTGGATGCGCTGCCGATGACCGAAACGGGCAAGGCGAAAAAGGAGCCGCTAAAGAATCTCCTTGTTCAAACGATCTGATCTCCGGCTTTGCAGAAAACGCGTGTTGTGAATCGGTGCCCGGTTCCCTGATGCCGTTGCGCCACTCCCTATGGAGGTCAAGGTCGCGGGCAGCCCGTGCTATCGCCTGCGCACGTTGCTTCGACCTAACGGCCTGTGAACTCCGGGCGCCGCTTCTCGTTGAATGCCGCAAGCGCCTCGGCGAAGTCCCTGGTCATCAATGCCAGTACCTGTGTGCGATTTTCCAGTTCCAGCGCTGCGTCGAGGCTCTGGGCGTCGAGATTGGCCCACATGATCTGCTTGGTGTGTTTGATCGCATAGGGGCTGTTCTCGATGATGCGGGCGGCGAGCGCATGAGCTTCATCCATTAACGCTTTGTCGCTGGCCACTGCCGAGACCAGGCCGATCCGCTCCGCCTCTTCCGCGTCGACAGGCCGCCCGGTCAGCATCAGCTCGAACGCGCGGGATGCGCCAAGCAGGCGTGGGAGATGATAGCTGATCCCGCACTCGCCCGCGCTCAGCCCGATCTTGACCGCGCCGACATGGAAGCTCGCCGACGGCGCGGCGATGCGGATGTCCGCTGCCAGCGCCAGCGCGAAGCCGGCACCGACCGCTGCTCCATTGACGGCGGCGATGACCGGCTTGTCCAGCGCCCGTAACCGCTTGACGGAACCGGCGAAGACTTCCTGCAGCTCGTAGTGGTTCGATACGTCGGGGGCCTGTCCGTCCGGATCGATCTCGCCGACCGAGATGTCGAGCCCGGCGCAAAAGCCGCGCCCGGTGCCGGTCAGGATCACCGCGCGGATGGACGGATCCCGTCCGGCGTCCTCGATCAGCGCGTGCAGGCGGCGCATGGCGGACCGCGTCATGGCGTTCCGGCGCTCGGGTCGGTTCAGCCTGAGGATGCCGATCCCCGGCGCGTCCTGTTCGAGCAGGACGTCGTCGCGATTTTCAGCCTCCGTCATCGACGGTCTCCATCGTTTCCGAGTTCAGGATCATGCCTCAGTTGAACGCCCGCCGTGCGGTGTCCAGGTGAGCCTTGCATTCAGCGGCGATGCGGTCGATCAGCTCCGCGCAGGTCGGGATGTCGTCGATCAGCGCCATGACCTGGCTTGCCCAGACGAGCCCGCCGTTCAGGTCGCCCGACTCCAGCGTGGCACGCCCTCTGGCGCCGGCCACCAGATGGTGGATGTCCTTGAACTCGGCGCCGCCGGGCCGGGTTTCCATGGCGACGACCTCTTCGGATATCGCGTTCTTCATGACACGGCCGGTGTTGCGCAGCGTCCGGAAGATCAGCGTCGTGTCGCGCTCGCTGCCTTCCACCATCGCCTGTTTGATCGACTCGTGAATCGGCGCCTCCCTGGTGGCGCAGAAGCGGGTGCCCATGTTGATCCTCTCGGCACCCAGCGCCATCGCACCGGCCATCGTGCGACCGTCGCCGATGCCACCGGACGCGATCAGCGGTATCTTTACCTCGCGCGCGGCGGCGGCAAACAGGATCAGGCCGCCGACGTCGTCTTCCCCGGGATGGCCGGCGGCCTCGAAACCGTCGATGGAAATAGCGTCGACCCCGTGCCGCTCAGCCGACAGCGCATGGCGTACCGCCGTGCATTTGTGCACGACCTTGATGCCGGCTTCCTTTGTGAGGCCGATGAACGTCTTCGGGCTGGATCCCGCCGTCTCCAGGATCTTGACGCCGCTTTCGGCGATCACCTTCAGGTACTCATCGTACGGCGGCGGGCTCGCCGTCGGCAGGATTGTCAGGTTCACGCCGAATGGCTTGTCGGTCATCGTCCGGCAGCGCTTGATCTCTTCGGCGAGACCGGCCGGCGTCGGCTGGGTGAGGGCGGTGAGGATGCCCAGACCGCCGGCGTTCGAGACGGCCGAAGCGAGTTCGGCGCGTCCGACCCACTGCATGCCGCCCTGAAGGATTGGAACCTCGATGCCGAGCAGGTCCGTAACGCGTGTCTTCATCAGGATCTCCGAACAGGATTTAGCGACTGGTGAAGACGCGGCCTGCGTCCACGACCATCAGCCGTACGATTTCGATAAGCATCAGGGCAAACGAGAGCGGCGCCATGATCGCCACTGGCCAGGACGGCCAATAGCCCGTGCCGATCTGCAATTGCCGGCTGGCGTCATAGGCGAGCCATGCGAATTTCGCCGCATACCAGAGCACCACCGCGTAGATCAGCGCTTCGACGAACAGCACCAGCGCCGAAATCGTCCGGCCGACTATGCCCGGCGCCATGGATTGCAGGAGTTCCAGGCGCGGGAACGATCCCTCCCTGTGGGCGAGCGGCAGACCCCAGAACACCATGAGCGGAAACAGCGCGCCCTCGATCATGTTGTAGCCGCCGGGGATCACGTCCGTTTCCAGCACGTAGCGGCCGTAGACCGTCACCACGGTCACCACCAGGATCGCCAACAGGCAGAGCCCGCCACCGATCGCGGCCAGACCCCATTCGAAGCGTTCGAGCCAACGGAACATGACTGTTGTCCTCTCCAAAAACCGGCTCATTGGATCTGGCTCGGCAGCCAGGTGACGATGCCCGGGAACCTGATCATCACGAACGACACGATCACCGCGGCGATCAGGGCAAACAGGCCTGTTCGGTTGAATATCGGCGCCACCGGGTGCCTGGCCGCCGCGCACGCTGCGTAGGTGGAAAGCCCGACCGGAGGCGTCAGCAGGCCGAGCGAGATCATGAAGCAGGCCATGACGCCGAACCAGAGCAGGTCGACCTGGGCGGCATCCAACACAGGCATGATGATCGGGATCAGCAGCACCATGACGGCGGCCGATTCCAGGAACAGCCCGAACAGGAAAAATGCCAACAGCAGCAGGGCCGCCAGCAGGGTCGGCTCGGCCAGCAGCGGTTCCACCAACGTCAGCAATTCCCGGGGCGCGCGCGACAGGGACAGGAAACGGCCGAACACCTGGGCGCCGATGACGATGATCATCAGCATCGATGTCACCTTGACGGAATCGACCAGCGCGCCGGCGATATCGCGCAGGCCGATCCGCCGCATCGCGACCATTCCGACAAGCGCCACGAACGCGCCGATGGCGCCGGCCTCCGCGGCCGTGATGACGCCGCCGTAGATGCCGCCGAAGACCACGAACATGAGCGCCACGACGAACAGGAATGCCGCGACGCTGCGAACCGACAGACCGGCGTCTTCCATCTGCGAAACGGCGGTCTCGTCGGTTTCGGCCAGGAAGTGCAGGCAGCCGATATAGACGAGGACGCAGAGAATGCCCGGCAACAGCGCCCCGATGAACAGGTGGCCGACAGGCACCAGCGTCAGCGAGCCATAGATGATCATGATGATCGACGGCGGGATGATCGCCGACAGCGATCCGGCGATGGCCGCCAGTGCGATCGAGAAACGGCGGGTATAGCCGACCGCCTGCAGCTGGGGCGAGGCCATGGTAGCGAGCGCTGCGGCCGTCGCGGCGCCAGACCCTGACACCGCTCCAAGCAATCCGCCGGAGACGATCGTGGCCGCGCCGAGCGGAAATCGCCGTCGGCCGGCAAGCCGGTAGCCGACCTTGAACAGGTCGTCGACCACCTGCCCACGCAGCAGGAACTGCGCCATGACGAGATAGAGCGGAATGATCGACAGAGAATACGACGACGCGGTGCCCATGATGTCGGGTGCCAGCAGGCCGTCGAACAGGCGCGTGCCTTTGAGAAGCCACATGCCCACGATGCCGGTGCCCAGAAGCACGGTCGCGACGTTCTGACCGAGTACCAGAAGCAGGCCGAACCAGATGGAGACGAAGATCAGCGCCTCATGCGTTGTCATGGCGGTCCTCTCGCGCGAAGGGTATCGGAGCGGCGGGGCCGCCGCTCCGAAATTGTGACCGGATCAGTTGGCGAGCAATTCCTTGACGCCGTCGGGCAGCTGGCCGCCTTCGGCCTGAACCAGTTCGACCCAGAGCCTGGCTGCGGCCTTCGCGGGATGGCCATTGGCTTCGGTCTGCTCGATCCACTGCGTCCAGGTATCGCGCGCGGCGGTGGCGATGTGCTCCTGCATCTCCGGCGACATGTCGCCGACCATCACGAAGGTCGCTCCCTTTTCGTCGGCGGCCGCACGGACTTCCTTGGCCTGCTCCTCGATGAACTCGGCATTCTTGATCGCCGTTTCGCGGGCAATGCGGTCGAACGCCTTTTTCTGTTCTTCGCTGAGCTTGTCCCAGGAGTCCTTGGAGATCGCGTGGTAGGATTCCCAGTGCCCGAGCGCCACGCCGTCGATGGTGAATTTCAGCGTGTCGATCAGCGAATAGGACTTCCAGTCGGCGACAGAGAGAAGAATGCCCTCGATCGTCTTGCGCGACAGCGCTTCATAGGCTTGCGATCCGGGCATGGTGACCGGATTAACGCCGAGGCGCTCCAGGGTCATGGTCTGAAGCGCCGCGCCGGCGCGCAGCGGCAGGCCCTGGAGATCTTCGGGAGTCTTGATCTCCTTGCCCGACGTCGAGATCGCATAGGCGCCTGTCGCGCCCAGTCCCCAGGCGACGATGTTCTTGTCGCCAATCTCGTAATCGTAGAACGTCTTGCCGTCCTTCAGTTCCACGTCGCTGTCGAGCAACTTCTGGAAGGCGCGTGTGATCGCGGGCGAATCTGTGCCGTAGACGGGCAGCTGGGAAATGTCCGAAAGCGGGAAGATGCCCGGATGATAGGGCGCCAGCAGCGGTGATACCACGTCCACGGTGCCGCCCTGCAAGGCGTCGAGGCCGCGTCCGACGCCGACAAGCTCACCGGCGTAGAAGCGGGTGAAGGTAACGTCGGTATCGGCTTCCATGGCGTCGGCGAACGGATCCATGTACTGGCCGGTCCAGAAGTGGACCTGTGGCAGCGAGGACGAGAGCATCAGGTCCTGCGCCTGCGCGCCAGGCGTCATTGCAAATGCCGCTACCAGAGCGGCGAGGGCGGTCAGCCCCTTCTTCGTAATATTGAACATCGGCGTATTCTCCCTTTTGGTGCAGATGATGTTGTCGTGCCCGCGGCCTTAATGGCGGCGGGTCGTTTTTGGTCAGCCTTTGCTGACGAAACCGAGTTCCTCGCGGATCTGCCGCTTCATGATTTTGCCGTTTGCATTACGCGGCAGCGGGTCGGTGCGGACCGTGAAACTTTCGGGGCGCTTGTAGTCGGCGAGCCCGGTACAAATCCTGGCGAGCGCTTCCTCGTCGGCGGCCGCGTCCGTTTCGACAGTGATGACTGCGTGCACCCGTTCGCCGAGGATCGGGCAGGGCTTGGCGATCACCGCTGCTTCGCGGATGCCGGGCGCGGCAAGCAGCACGCTTTCGACTTCGGCGGTATAAATCTTGTAGCCGCCGCGGTTGATCATGTCCTTTTTGCGGTCGTGGACGTAGACGAAGCCGTCGGCATCCTTCGAGCCGATATCGCCCGACTTCCAGAAACCAGCGACGAATTCGCGCGCGGTCGCTTCGCGGTTTTCCCAATAACCGGGCACGACCATCGCGCCGCGATGCCACAGTTCGCCGTGTT
>CAJQNW010000326.1 GCA_905479765.1 uncultured Tepidamorphus sp.
GATCGCAGCTGACACGATTTCCCCTGCCCGCGCTGAAACTCTCCGAGGTCAGAGGTTCGCCGCAGCACGTGAAGCGCTCGCCACGCAGGCTTTCTTCGGCGCCCAGTGACGATTTCCTGATCAACCTGCAACTCGCCGGCCGCTCGAAGGTGATCCAGGACGGCCGGGTCGCCGAGATCGGCCCGGGCGACATGGCGATGTATGACGCCAGCCGCCCCTATGTGCTGGCGATGGACGACGATTTCGACATGGTGGTCTTCCAGTTGCCGCGCGACCTTCTGCGCCGGAGGCTTGTCGGCCCTGAACATCTCACTGCGCGCACGGTGCAGGGATCGACCGGGTTCGGCCGGGCGGCGTCACGCTTCCTGATGACGGCGCCGGCGGCCGTCGAGACCGGCGATCTCGGAGGCGCGCTGATCGAAGGCCATGTACTGGACCTGCTGGCGACGCTGTTCGGCTCCCTGCCGGAGGCAACCGCGCTGACGGATCGCCGCAGCGCCCGGCTTGTCGCCGCCAAGGACATGATCGAGCGGCTGCTCGACGAACCCGATCTCGACCGGGAAACCATCGCCCGGGCGGTCGGGCTGTCGGTCAGGGAACTGGCGCGGATCTTCGCGCTGGAGAACGAAACACCGGCGGGCTACGTGAGGCGCCGACGACTGGAACGCTGCCGCGCCGACCTCGCAACTCCCCGCCTTGCCGCAAGAACGATCACCGACATCGCGCTCTCGCACGGTTTCAACGACGCGGCGCACTTCAGCCGTCTGTTCAAGGAAAGCTATGGGGTCTCGCCGGCGGAGTACCGGGCGTCCGCAAGGCCGGGACGCGGACGTCACTAGGCGTGACTACTTCTTGCGCTTCTTTTTCCTGCGCACCTGCATCGAGCCCTTCTTGACCATCATCGGCTTCGTGTTGACGGCCTCGAAGGCAGACGCTGGGACGGCCTTCAGCTCGTCGAGCAGGTCGCTTGGCCAGCGCGAGTCCGAGGTGCCCTGGAAGTACCAGGGCGAGCCGTTGTCGGCGAGCACGAGGCCGTAGGTCTTCATGGCGCGCAGAATGGCCTTCGTATCCGGGCGCAGGTTCTTGTTGATCTTGAAGCCCTTCTTCAGCCGGAAGCGGGCGCCCATCGGTGGATAGGACTTGTCGTTGACCGATCCGGCCTGATGGCGCGCCGGCCAGACATAGCTGCGGTCGGTGACATTGGTGGTGAAGCGAATGGCGTGCTTGATCCTGCCGGCGGCAACCTCGTCGTAGCGCAGCAGGCCCGGCAGGATGGGCAGGCCTGCGGCATCGGCCGAGGTCCAGCCGTTCTTGCGCAGCTTGTTCGATTTCAGCAACCAGGTGGCGCCGCTGCCCGCCGACCAGTCGCTGCCGGACTTATGTGTCGCCCAGGTCTCGTAGAGACGGCAGGTATCCCTGTCGACCACCAAAGTATGGCGGTCACCGGTGTCCCACTGGCCGCCCTCGACCAGCGTGTCGTTGCCCAGCGGATAGCCGACGTTGTCGCTCTCGCTATCGTAGTCGAACGCGACAGTCACCTTCGCGTGGCTTGAATCGACGACCGTGATCGGAATGCCGTAGGGCACCGGGATCGCACCGTAGGAGGGGCCGAAATCGGGATGCAGGTCTCGGTCCGGCGACATATTCGCCATCCAGCGGGCGGAGCGCTTGTGCACCTTCAGCTTCTTGACCTTCGCGCGCCAGAAACCGTCCTTGGGAAACAGCGGGCACGTGGTGCCGGGGACGTTGCTGCCGGCGGATACGGGCGAGGATGTTCCAACCGTCAGAAAAGCGGCGCCGAGCGCTGCGGCTGCGATTAGACCCTTAAGGCCGGAGGCCCTGCTGACGAGCAAACACGTCACGTTTATCCCTCTCTCCCTGACCTGGCTTGAGCGAGCCGCGACGCCGCTGTCCCGAAATTGCCCGGACGCGGTAAAGAAGGGCCAAGCGAATCGACTAAAATTTGACGGGTTCTGCCTTTGAACGGGATTTACTCGCTCTCGTCGCCGATCGTTGCGAGCGAACTGCGGGTCCAGGGCTGCTTGCGCTTCAGGAAATCGTGCAGCGTCTTGCCCGGCTCGTGGCTGAACCGATCGGTCTCGACGGTGAAGTCTTCGATACGGTCGAGGCGGAAGGTGCGGAAGTCCTGGCGCAGCTCGCACCAGGCGGCCAGCAGCCAGATCGGGCCGAAATAGGCGAGCGACAGCGGCCTGACGGTACGCTCGGACGGCTTGCCGACCACATCCGAGTAGCGGAAATGCACCTTCAGCCGGTGCCGCACGGCATGACGCATCTCGGCCAGGTCGAATTTGACCGGCTCCATGAAGTGGTTCTCGGGCGCCAGCAACGCGGTGTTGGCCATGTAGTCGCGCAACCGGTCGGGGATCACCACCTCCACCTTGGCGATAACGTCCGAAGCGGCATTGGCGAGCTCGCGGTCGCCCCACGATTCGACGATCCGGGCACCCAGCACCAGTGCCTCGATCTCCTGTTCCTTGAACATCAGCGGCGGCATGTCGAAACCGGCTCTCAGCACATAACCGACGCCGGCCTCGCCCTCGATCGGGACGCCGCTGGCCATCAGGTCACGGATATCGCGATAGATCGTGCGCTCGGAGACTTCCAGCGCCTCACTCAGGTCACGCGCGCGCGTCGTGCCCGACCCGTTTCGCCGCAGGAACTGGATGATTTCGAACAGTCTGTCGGCCCTGCGCACATCGACACCCCGTGTCATCGCCGCTCCCCGATCGGGGGCTGCCGGCGACCTTAGGGTATCACTCCTGACAGCACGCTGTCAGGAGCCTGTCAGACCTCCTGACACGATGCTGTCAGTGGGCCTTCTGCATAGTGCTTTCCAACGAACGCACGGCGCTTCGCCGCCGCGAAATTCCCAACCAACGGAGAGCAACCATGTTGAACTACCCCGTCGTTCCCGCTTCGCAGTCCCGGCCGCTCGGCGCGACTTCCTCGCGGATCACTACTGTCCTGGTCTCGGCTGCCACGGCGGCGGCCTGGATCGTCTGGCGCCAGTATCGCCGCTGGAAGACCGCGCGGGAACTGCACGCCCTCGATGACCGGATGCTGCATGACATCGGGCTGGACCGCAGCGAGATAGACTCGGTCGTCAACTCGGGATTTACGGACCGCCGCGCCCTCGAAGTGCTCGGCCGCTAGGCCGGCAGCGTGTACGTTGGCGTTTCCCGACTATGCGCCGGCGGCTCTTTTCAGGGTCGCCGGCTGGGCCGCGCTGTGCACCAGCTTGATCGGAGACGGTATTTCGCTCGCCTCCATCGCCGGCATATCGGCCAGGGTAGACCTGTTCCTGCCGGCTTTCTTGGACTGGTAGAGCGCCTGGTCGGCGGCGTGCAGCAATGCGTCGGGATCCTCGGCATGGCTGGGGAAGACGGCAATGCCCGCCGACAGCGTCACCGGATCGAGTTTCTTGCCGAGATGAAAGATCTCGTGCGCCTGGACTTCCTTGAGGATTGATTCCACCCGGCCGATCGCCACTTCGGCGGGCATTCCCGGATAGACCAGCGCGAATTCCTCGCCGCCGAGCCGGCAGGCGATGTCCTCGGCCCGCGTCCGGCTCTGCAGGATCGCGGCAAGCGTCTTCAGGACCTCGTCGCCGGCATCGTGGCCGTGCGTATCGTTGAACTTCTTGAAGTGGTCGATGTCGATCGTGACGGCAGTGAGCGGCTCCTCGGCACGGGCGACGCGCTTCAGTTCGCGGCGCAGGGTTTCGTGCAGGTAGCGCCGGTTGAACAGCCCGGTCAGCGGATCGCGGATGGCCTGATGCTGCAGCGATTCGCGCAGGCGCATGTTCGCCAGGGCCATCGCCAGCGTTTCGGAGAAATTCATGTAGAACAGTAGCTTGCTGTCCGTCGTCAGCGACTTGTTGATACGCATCTTGTCGCCATTGGAAGAGACGGTGAAGTA
>CAJQNW010000327.1 GCA_905479765.1 uncultured Tepidamorphus sp.
TCAGATAGTCCTGGCCGCAGGCAATCAACGCATCGGTCAGCGCCTGCGGCGTCGTGATGACAATCCGCTCAGCCGCCGCGGGGCGGGTCCGGATCGATTCGACGAGGGCTGTAACCTGCGCGCCGCGCGGGGCACTGGCGATTTCAGTGCGCGAGCCGCTGGCGATCATCAGCATGCCGAGACGGGCGGCGACAACCGGGTCGCGCCCGGCGAAAGGATCGGCTGGAAACCGGAAATGGACGAGCGGTGCAAAACGGGCGCCGATCGAGGCTGCGAGCGCCCTGTAATACGCCTCGGTGTCGATCAGGCGCTGGCCGAGCAGTATTTCGTGAGCGCAGACACGGAGCCGGCCGGCTTCGCGAACCGCCCATTCAAGCGACCCAAGAGGCACCTCGCCGGATAAAAACGCCACATCGGGCGGCAGAGGCGCGCCTTGCTCGCGTCGAATGGCAACCTCCGCTGCCACGCGAGTCCCCCCTACTGACAAAAACTTTCAAGCTCACTATAAGCAACGGTTCCATTGGGCTGCGAGCATTTTCTCACGCTAGGGTAGATATTGTCGCGATGTGCAGCGCAAAAAGAACCATCCTGAATTGCACCGCCGCAGGAATTGCCGCCTGCTTCCTGGGCGGTATCGCCACGCTCGCCCTCCCTTCGAATGCCGGCGCTGCGGACAGGCCCAGCGAAGTCACCGTACCGACGTTCTGGGACCCGGCTCACCGCATGGAAAAGCCGGACCTGTCGAACATCCGGGCGGTGCGGATCCTGGTGGAATCCGAAGATCCCCCCTTCGCCTTCATCGGCGCGGAAGGATTGCCGACCGGCTTCGCGGTCGAACTCGGCCGCGCGGTCTGCCTGGAGCTCGAGGTGCCCTGTACCGTGCAGACGTTAAGATGGGACCTGCTTGCGAGCGGAATCGAGTCGGGGCTTGGCGATGCGATCATCGGCTCCTTCGCGGTGACATCGGAAAGCCGGGCGCGGTTTGATTTCTCCAGCACGTTTCTCACCCGGCCGGCGCGCTTCGTCGTCCGCAGGAACAGCGCGGATCTGGAAATGATCCCCGAGGGCCTCGCCGGCAAGCGCGTCGGCGTGCAGGAAGGCACGGCCCACGAGGCCTATCTGCGGGCCTTCTTCCCCGGCTCGGTGCTGCATGTCTATCCAACCGCCGAAGAAGCCCGCACGGCGGTCAAGGACGGCGATATCGACGCGCTGTTCGAGGACGGATTGAGAGCCAGCCTCTGGCTCAACGGCAAGACTTCGGAAAATTGCTGCCGGTTCGCCGGCGGGCCGTTCACCGAGGCGCGGTATTTCGGCGAGGGGCTGACAGTGGCGGTGGAGCCGGGCAACGAAAGGCTGCACGAAGCCTTCGACTTCGCGCTGGCGCGCATCCAGCAGAACGGCACCTACCGCGAGATCTTCCTGCGCTACTTCCCGGTCAGCTTTTACTGAGCCCACGCATTACCGGGTTTCCTGATGCTTGCCGAGCATCCGGCGGGCTTCGCGGCGCGCGGCGTCGAGCGGTGCAAACGGGAACAGCAGCGACCATCCGAGCCGGGTCGGCCGATCCGTCTGGTATTCGTCGAGACCGATCGTCATGCCCTCGTGGCCAAGCGCCGGCTGCGGCACATAGGTGCGGAACAGGCGGTCCCAGACCGACAGGTTGAAGCCGTAGTTGGAATCCGTTTCGGCGATGGCGACGGAATGATGGACCCGGTGCATGTCCGGCGTCACCAGGATTGTGCGCAGCACTCGGTCGACGCTGGCAGGAATATGGAAATTGGCGTGATTGAACATCGCCATGCCGTTGAGCACCACCTCGAACAGGAACACCGACAGCGGCGGCGCGCCCAGCACCACCACGACGATCATCTTCCAGACCATCGACAGAAGTATCTCGATAGGGTGAAAGCGCAGCGCCGTCGTCACGTCGAAATCGACGTCTGCGTGATGGACCCGGTGAACGCGCCACAGAACCGGGATCTTGTGGACGGCCAGATGCTGCGTCCAGATCGCCAGATCGAGCGCCAGGAAACAGATGATCCCGGCAAGCCAGCCGGGAACGTCGAGCACGTTGAACAGGCCGATGCCGCTGGCGTCGGCCCACAGCGCGACGCCGACCGCTGCCAGCGGAAAGACCAGGCGCACGGCCAGCGTATCGATCAGGACGATCGCCATATTGGTGATCCAGCGCCGCCCGCGCCCGTGGCCCAGGTCCCGGCGCGGCGCTCCGAACTCGCCCAGCGCCATCACAAGAAAGACGCCGGCGAAGGCCGCAAGCCTCAGGGCACTCTCGCCAATCGTGTTGACCGCGTCCATTTCACTTCGCCCAGGTCATTGCGCCGGTTGTGCCTATCGTACAAGCCAAATATCGTGCGCGCCCCGCTTCGCTACAATCAGGTCATACCGTGACAGAGCCGCGCACGAGCGTCGAAACACTTCTTTGGGACCGCGCCGAGCCCTCGCGCGCGACGCTTTTGCTGGCGCATGGCGCCGGCGTTGGCATGGACAGCCCGTTCATGGCCGGTATCGCCGAGCGGCTGGCGGCACGCGGCGTATCCGTCGCCCGCTTCGAATTCGCCTATATGGCCGCCCGTCGAACAGGCGGACCGAAACGCCCGCCGCCAAAGGCCGAACGCCTCATCGGCGAGTTTGCGGCCGCGATCGAGGCGGCGCGGGTGGGTGCCTCGGACGGACCGCTGTTGATCGGCGGGAAGTCGCTTGGCGGCCGTGTCGCCGCGATGACGGCGGCCGATCCCGAAATCGGCGAGCACGTCTCGGGCGTCGCCTGCCTCGGCTATCCGTTCCACCCCCCCGGCAATGCGGACATCCCGCGTCTGCCGCCGCTTCAAGAGGCCCGCGTCCCGGTCCTGGTCTGCCAGGGCGACCGCGATCCGTTTGGAAAGCCTGACGAAATCGGCGGCTACGACCTGCCGGACAGCATTTCCTTCGCCTATCTCGAGGACGGCGACCACGATTTCAAGCCGCGCGGCCGCTCGCCCGCGACCTGGAAAGGCAATCTCGACCAGGCAGCCGACCTGGTCACAGATTTCGCTACTGCCCTAGGATCATAGCGCCCTGACGCGTAGACTATTGCCGTCGCGCGAAGAGACAGGACCTGCGGGAGATGGCGAAGGGTACAATATTCGAGCGTTACGGCGGGTTTGCGACAGCGGGCAAGATCGTGATGGCGTTTTACGACCGGATTCTCGATTCGGACGTGACAGGTCCCTATTTCGACGATGTCGAGATGCCTCGCCTGATCGACCATCAGACAAAGTTCGTCGCGACGGTCATGGGCGGACCGGCCAGCTATTCCGACGAAATGCTCGAACAGCTGCATCGCCGGCTCGATGTCACCGGCTCGGCGTTCGACGAAATGGCACGGCTGTTTCGCGACACGCTGGAAGAGTTCGCCATGGCGCGGGAAGACATCGAGGCGCTGATGAAGGAAATCAATTCCCGCCGCGACGTCATCGTGAGCGCGAATTGACGGACATGAACCGATGA
>CAJQNW010000328.1 GCA_905479765.1 uncultured Tepidamorphus sp.
CCACCGGCAGCGCCCACACGCTGCTCGGCGCCTTGTGGGCGGAGCTGTTCGGCACCCGCCACCTCGGCGCGATCCGCTCCATCGCGGTGGCCGCCCAGGTCTTTTCCACGGCGCTTGCGCCCGGCCTGATGGGCATCCTGCTGGATCGGGGAGTGACGCTCGAAGCGCAATATCTGGCGATGGTCGCCTACGGGCTCGCGGCGGCGCTCTGCCTCGCACTGCTCCGGCCTCGGCTCGAACGGCTGGCGGACCTGCAGTTCAGCGGTGTGCCAGGACGTTGACCAGCTTGCCGAACGGATCGCGCACGTAGAAGCGGCGTACGCCCCAGGGCTCTTCCGCCGGGCCGTATTCGATCGCGAAGCCGGCGTCTTTCATGCGATCGCAGGCTTCGTCGACATCATCCACCTCGATCGACAGGTCGGGAACCGGCGTGCCGGAGCCGCCTTCGGACAGGAAACTGATCTGGACCCGTGGGGTTTCCGGCGACCCGTAAGTGGCGATCCAGCCTTGATCCATCAGGACATCGAGGCCCAGAATGTCACGGTAGAAACGATCCGCTTCGCCTATGTCCGTCGCCGCGATATTGGCGACGATACGCTTGACCTTCATGTTCCGTCTCCCCGGCCTTGTCCGCTCACGATGCCAGCGCGAGCCGGCTCCGCTCCGATTTCACGTGCGCCAGCGCACAGATGCCCAGCCAGTCCGGCAAGCGTCTCCGTGCCGGGGTCGAACCGTCCACCTGCAGCCGGCCGCTTTCCAGCGCATGGGCGAGCGAAAGATCGCCGCGCCAGATATAGATCATGTCCGGCAGGCTGATGGTCAGGTGCAGGTCCACCTCGTAGCCGGGATCGTCGACGCACATTTCGCAGGTTCCCGCGTCGTTGACGAACCACCAGTGGCGCTGGTTCGCGGGCCGGTCGTGGAAATCGATATGGACGACCGATCGTTTCTTGCCGAACGCATCCGTGTTCACGTCCTTCTCCAGCGCCCAAAGCAGCAGGCCGAGATCGACTTCGTGCTCCTGCAGCTCGCGCCGCGACCACTTCTGGCCCCAGACGCCCAGCGCCTCGACGATCGGCGCGAAATCCTCGCCGGCGGGCGTCAGGTGATAGGTCCAGCTGCGTCCGGTCTTCGACCGACGCCGCTCGACGATGCCCTCCGCCTCCAACTCCTTCAGGCGCCGCGAGAGGATCGTCGGCGAGGCGAGCGGCACGCCGCGCTGTAATTGCGCGAACCGTGTCGATCCGGTCGCAAGCTCCCTGAGTATCAGCGCCGTCCAGCGCTCGCAGAAGACTTCGGATGCCTTCGCGACGGGACAGAACTGTCCGTAGCTCTTCATCTTGGACCTCCGCTGTTGTCGGTGCGACCCTAGCAACCCGGGTGCCGTGCCCGATACTACACATAGTGGACTATTTCGCCGGCTCCGCATGTGGTCGCTTCCGGGCAGCTGGCGGTGCCGTCCGTTCGCCGGACGGCACGCGACAGACGAGGAGAGCGACCATGCAAAGTCTGAGTGAACCCTTGCCGGTGCGCAACAATGCACCCGTCTCCCCGGCGGCCCGCATGTGGGGCCTTGGCGGCAGGCATTACGACGAGGTCAGCTTCGCCATATCCGACGCGCTGGCCCATGCCGCCCAGCGGCTTGCGCCGCGTCCGGGCGAAAGCGTTCTGGATGTCGCGACCGGCACCGGCTGGACGGCGCGCAACTGCGCCCGGTTCGGCGCCGATGTCGTGGGCGTCGATTTCTCGGGGGAGTTGCTCGCCGCAGCCGAGGAACTCTCAGCCCACATTCACCCACCGATCCGCTATGAACTGGCTGACGCCGAGGACCTTCCCTTCGCCGACGCGCAATTCGACGGGGTTATCTCCACCTTTGGCGTCATGTTCGCACCCGGTCAGGAACGTGCCGCAGCCGAACTCGCCCGTGTCTGCAAGCCCGGCGGGCGCCTGGCGCTCGCCACGTGGCCTCCGGGCGGCACGGTCGAGGATTTCTTCGGCGTTGCCGGCGCCTACGCCGATGCCCCGCCTGCCGGTCCTTCGCCGTTCGCCTGGGGTGATCCGGAGGGTGTTCGCGATCTGCTGGGTAAGGACTTCGATCTCGCCTTCGAGGCCGGCGTCAACAACGCCTATCATGAAAGCCAGCAGCATATCTGGGACTGGTACGCGCGTGGCTTCGGACCGATACGCCAGATGGCGGAGTCGCTCGATCCCGATCGCCTTGAGGCGTTCCGGCGCGATATCGATGCCTATCACCGGCATTTCCTGACCGAATCCGGCCGGCTGCATGTGAAGCGCGACTATCTGGTGACGATCGGCACGCGAAAATAGGCGGTCCGGGCAAGGGGCGCTGCCGGATCACGGGAGGCCGGAAAGCCCGGCCTCCTGTCGAAACCGGGCATAACCGCCGATTGCGGGATGCACTGCCTGGCTATCTGGTGCATAGAGAAAGGGATCCCGTTCACTAGCCGAAGCCGGAAAATCCCATGGCCAAAGTCACCGTCGTCGATCACCCCCTGGTCCAGCACAAGCTCACCCTACTTCGCGACAAGCATCGCTCGACTGCCGGCTTCCGGCGGCTGATCAAGGAGGTGGCGCTGTTCCTGGGCTACGAGGTGACGCGCGACCTGCCGATGACGACGGAGCGCATCGAGACGCCGCTGGCCGAGATGGACGCGCCGAAGCTGAAGGGCAAGAAGCTTTGCTTCGC
>CAJQNW010000329.1 GCA_905479765.1 uncultured Tepidamorphus sp.
CGCCACCGCCCGCCGCGCGACGAACTGCTGCGTGACATGCAGATCATGGCTAGCGGTCTCGAGCAGTACTACGGCAAGCGCCCGGTCATCTACACCTCGGTCGACTTCCACGAGGACATCCTCGACGGCACCTTCAACGGACATCACATCTGGGTGCGCAGCGTCGCCGGGCATCCGAGCACGCGTTACGGCAATCGGCGCTGGACCTTCTGGCAGTACACCGCCGAGGGCCGGGTGCCGGGCGTCAACGGCAACGTCGACCGCAACGCCTTTGTCGGCACCAAGACCGACTGGCGGCAGTTCCTGAACGGCCGGTACTGACGTCCCGCCTGATACCCTTCGCTCAATCGCAGCGCCATCGCAGGTCCTCCCGCGGACACCCAGTTCCGGCGACGCTGGAGCTTTTGGTACTCCTTTAAGATATTGGAGTAATGCGATTATTTATGAATATTGACTTTTACGTCAAAGTCATCGAGGCTTCGTCGAAAGCCTTGAGGAAACGGCCATTCGCGCGCTCTTCACGATCACCGATCTGACCCGCGAGTTCGACGTGACGACCCGAACGCTGCGGTTCTACGAGCAGCAGGGGCTGATCGATCCGTTGCGGCGCGGGCGCACACGGCTGTACCGGCCGGCCGACCGGACGCGGCTGAAACTGATTTTGCGCGGCAGGCGCCTTGGCTTCTCGCTTTCGGAAATCCGCGACATCGTCGGCATGTACGACGCGCCGCCGGGCGAGCGCGGCCAGCTCCATCACCTGATCGACCGCATCGAGGAGAAACGGGCGGAGTTGCTGGAAAAACAACGCGATATCGACCTGACGCTCGGCGAACTCGATGCCGTCGAGGCGGGTTGTCGGGAGCGGCTGGCATCCCTGGGGGACAAGAAAACATGAGCGCATTCGAACCGCGGGATGCTGACTGGGAGGCGCGGGTGCGAGCCAGCATCGCGCGTCAGGCCTTCATGAACAGTCTCGGCGTCGAGGTCGGCGACCTGGCGCCCGGCGCGGTCGATCTGGTGCTGCCGTTCCGTCCCGACCTTACCCAGCAGCACGGCTTCTTCCATGCTGGCACCACGACGACGATTGCGGATTCCGCCGCCGGCTATGCCGCTTTGTCGCTCTATCCCAAGGGCTCCGGCGTTCTGACGACCGAGTTCAAGATCAACCTGCTTAATCCGGGACGAGGAGAACGGCTGGTGGCGCGCGGGCGCGTGGTCAAGCCGGGCCGGACGCTGACGATCTGCAAGGCCGATGTGTTCGGCATCGATGACGACCGCGAAACCCACGTCGCGACGGGACTTTTCTCGATGATCTCGCTGGAGGGCCTGGATGACTGAGGTGCAAGCGACCGGATCCCGGCTGGAAGCGGCGGGCGGCACGGTGACCTATCGCGGCGCCGTCTATCCCTGGCACTGCGACCACATGGGCCACATGAACGTGATGTGGTACGTCGGCAAGTTCGATGAGGCGACGTGGATCTTCTTTGCCGAAAACGGCCTGGCGCCGGCTTATCTGCGCGAGTCGAAGCGCGGCATGGCGGCGGTCGAGCAGCGGTTGCGATACCTCAAGGAGCTGCATGCCGGCGACGTGGTTCATATCACGACCCGGCTGCTGGAGGCTGCGCCGCGCAAGATCCGCTTCGAACACCGTATGATCAACGACGTCACCGGCGAACTGGCGGCGACATCGGAGCTGACCGGCGTGCATCTCGACACGGTGGCCCGACGGGCCATCGAATTCGAAGAGGCTGTGCGGGCGAAGCTCGATGGGCGTCTTGCCGCCGATACTTGAGGTATGATGTGAGAGCGTACCGTCCATAAGGCGGACGAAAGCCAGGCGTTCCGGGAGAAAGCGATGCGCGATCCAGGCGCGACCCACGAGGTCTTCAATCAGGTGCCGCCGCTGGAGGGCTTCAACGCCTTCCTGCATGACAGCGCTCTCGTCGAGGCGATGGAGCGCGAGGGCGGCAGCTGGGGCCGCGAGCGCCACATCGGGCTTGGCGAGTGGGTGGCGAGCGGGCGCACGCAGGAACTGGCTCGGCTCGCCAACACCTTCACGCCGGTGCTGAAGACCTTCGACCGGGTCGGCAACCGGGTCGACGAAGTGGAGTTTCATCCCGCCTATCACGAGCTGCTGGGCAAGGCGATCGCCGAGGAAATCCACGCGTTGCCGTTCGCCGAGCCGAAGCCGGGCGCGCAGGTGGTGCGGGCTGGCTTGCATTTTCTCTACAATTTCGCCGAGATCGGCGTGCTCTGCCCGGTGACCATGACGTTCGCCGCGGTGCCGACATTGCGTCAGCAGCCGGATCTTTCCGCCGAGTGGGAGCCGAAGATCGTCTCCGACCGCTACGACCCGCGCTTCATGCCAGTCCAAAAAAAGACCGGCGCGACGATCGGCATGGCGATGACCGAGAAGCAGGGCGGATCGGACGTGCGCGCCAACACGACGCGGGCCGTTCCTATCAACGGGGCGAGCGGCGAATATCTGCTGACCGGCCACAAGTGGTTCTGTTCCGCGCCGATGTGCGACGGCTTCCTGACGCTGGCCAATACAGACGCCGGACTGACCTGCTTCTTCGTGCCGCGCTGGACGCCGGACGGCGAGCGCAACGTGTTCCTGATCCAGCGCCTGAAGGACAAGCTCGGCAACAAGGCCAACGCGTCGTCCGAGGTCGAGTACCGCGACACCTGGGCGCGGATCGTCGGCGAGGAGGGGCGCGGGGTGCGCACCATCATCGAGATGGTGCATCACACCCGCCTCGATACCGGCATTTCGGCGGCCGGCATCATGCGCAACGCGGTGGCGCGGGCGGTTCATCATGCGAGCTACAGAACCGCGTTTCAGAAAAAGCTGGTCGACCAGCCGGCGATGCGCCGCGTGCTTGCCGATATCGCGGTCGAGAGCGAAGCGGCGACGATGCTGGCCATGCGCGTCGCCCGGGCCTTCGACGAGAGTGCGTCAAGCGAGGGCGAGCAGGCGTTTGCCCGGATCGCGGTGGCGGTCGCCAAGTTCTGGCTGTGCAAGCGCACGCCGGCGCTGGTCGCCGAGGCGCTCGAGCTGCACGGCGGCAACGGCTATGTGGAGACCGGCGAGATGGCGCGGCTTTACCGCGAGGCGCCGTTGAACGGGATCTGGGAGGGCTCGGGCAACGTCATGGCGCTCGACGTGCTGCGCGC
>CAJQNW010000330.1 GCA_905479765.1 uncultured Tepidamorphus sp.
CCGGCGTGCGCTCAATCGATCGTGATCGACTGCAGCGCCACGCGCATCGGTTCGGCCAGAGGGCGAGGCCGCCGGGTGGCGCTGTCGACATAGACATGCACGAAGCCGCCCTGTGCCGCCGCGGTCTGCGCCCCTTCGGCAAAGATCCCGACCCCGTAGGTGACGCTCGAGGATCCAAGCCTGTCGACGCGCAGGCCGCCCTCTATTCTGTCGGGGAAGGCGAGGGGGGCGAAGTAGTGGCAGCTCGAATTGACGACAAGCCCGATGATGTCGCCATTCATCGGATCGACGAGACCGTTTTCGATCAGGAACCGGTTCACCACGGTGTCGAACAGCGAATAATAGACGACGTTGTTGAGGTGGCCGTACTGGTCGTTGTCCATCCAGCGCGTGGTGATCGGCTGGAACAGGCGGTAGCTGTCTCGGCTGTCCGGGCTGGCCTTGGTCATGATCGAAGCGTCCGAAATCAGGTTGGCTTGACGAGGTGCCGGACCCTAAGTCGGTAACCCTCCCTGTTCAATCGCCGCTTTTTTTGAACGGTGCGTACTCCGACAGGATCCGGGCCTCGGCTTCGACGTGCTGCCGTTCGCGGCCCAGATAATCCTCGATCGCGTCGCGCAGGCCCGGATCGGCGATGAAGTGGGCCGAGTAGGTGGTCACCGGCAGATAACCCCGCGACAGCTTGTGCTCCCCCTGCGCGCCGGCCTCGACGAAGGCCATGCGGTTGTCGATCGCGTGTTCGATGGCCTGGTAGTAGCAGATTTCGAAATGCAGGAACGGGTGATCCTCGAGGCACCCCCAGTGGCGGCCGTAGAGCGTGGTGTCGCCCGCGAAATTCAGTGCTCCGGCGATCCATCGACCCTCGCGCCGGGCCATCACCAGGACGATGCGCTCGGCCATCGACTCGCCGATGTGGGAAAAGAAATCCCGGTTCAGGTAGGGCCGTCCCCACTTGCGCGCGCCGGTGTCCATGTAGAACGCGAAGAAGGCGTCCCAATTGTCTTCGGTGATGTCCGAGCCGGTGAGCCGCACGATCTCGATACTGCCGTCTCCCAGCGCTTCACGACGCTCGCGGCGGATCGCCTTGCGTTTGCGTGACGACAACGCGTCGAGAAACCCGTCGAAGCTCTCGTAGCCCTCGTTGGCCCAATGGAACTGCCGGTCGGTCCGCCGCAGCATGCCGGTATCGCCGAGCAACTCCCATTCATGGCGCGGCAGGAAGGTCCAGTGGACCGACGAGGCGCGGTGCCGGCTGCACAGTTCGACCGCCGCGGCGGCCAGGGCCTGCCGGTAGATGTCGGCCTTGGGTCCCGGCCGGGACATCAGGCGAGGACCGGTCACCGGCGTGAACGGAACGGCCACCTGCAGTTTGGGATAATAGCGTCCGCCCGCCCGTTCATAGGCATCGGCCCAGCCGTGGTCGAAGACATATTCGCCGAAGGAATGGTTTTTCAGATAACACGGCATCGCGGCGGCAACGCCGTTGCCTTCCTTGACGAGAAGATGCTGAGGCAGCCAGCCGGTTTCTGCCGCAACGGTACCGGACGCCTCGAGTGAATTCAGAAAAGCGTGTGATACGAAGGGGTTGTGCGTTTCTGTTTGCGCTAGTGCCTTTGCGTCATCTTCCGTTGCGCCACATGCCGCTAGGGTATCTGCCGTGAGGGGATTGGCGCAGGCATCCCATTGCTCTGCGGGGATGTCGGCGATGCGGCTGATGACGCGCACGCCGATTGCGTCCCGCTCATCGTCCATGTCGCCCTGTCCTGAGCTCGACATCCTTAAGCCTCTGCCGGTGATGGTTTCAGGCCCGGAACCCCTCGAAGGTGATCTGATCGGCCCATCGCTCACTGCGCCGGCGCTGCTCTTGCGTCCTCACCGTCCAGGTCAGCAGCGGCAGACCGCAAATCCAGCGCAGCGCAAGCGGTGCGATGGCCGGCAGGTCGTCCACGCAATACGAGACGAAATGCGGTTTGGTTCTCCAGGCGTGCAAGAGATGGTGCATCACGATCCGGTCCTTCAACGGCAGCTTTCCGGCGTCTTCCCCCTTGAAAGATTCGGCAACAATCCCGCGAGGCAATGCCGGCGCGATTTTCTTGAACGCCTCGACGGTCTTCGGATCGAAGGACATCACTGCTGCTCTGCCTCGATACCCCTGCAGGACACCAGCGACCTTCTCGCAGAATGCCGGCATTCCGGTCCAGTCGGTCTTGACCTCGACGATCACTGGGACCCGGTCGTCGACGAAGTCGAGAAAGGCGCCGAGCGTCGGGATACGGTCGGCGGTACCCTTGAAGGGGATCGCCGCAAGTTCCGCCGCCGTCAGCGCCACGACCGGCCCCGATCCCGTTGTCAGCCGGTCGAGCGTCTCGTCGTGGAAGACGACGGGGACCAGGTCTCTGTCCGCCTGCACGTCGAGCTCGATGGCATAACCGCCTTCGATCGCCGCCCGCGCCGCCGACAGCGTGTTCTCGATGATGCCGTTGGCGGCATCGTGCAAGCCGCGATGGGCGATCGCGTGCGCGGTGAGCCAGTCGAGGCCGGCCATCGTGTTTCTAAGCGACCTCGAAAATGCCTTCGACCTCGACCGCCACGCCGAAGGGCAGGGAGGAGGAACCGACGGCGGCGCGCGCGTGCTTGCCCTTGTCGCCGAGCGCCTCGGCAATCAGGTTCGACGCGCCGTTGATGACTTTCGGCTGGTCGCCAAAGTCGGGCGTGCAGTTGACGAATCCGTTGAGCTTCACGCAGCGCGTGACCTTCTCAAGGTCGCCGGTCGCGACTTTCATCTGGGCCAGCAGGTTGACCGCGCAAAGCCGGGCGGCCGCCATGCCTTGCTCGACCGAATAGTCGGCGCCGAGTTTGCCGACATGATCGAGTCCGTCCGGACCCATCGGCACCTGGCCGGAGACGTAGACGAGATTGCCGGTCTGGACGAACGGCACGTAGTTGGCGGCCGGAACCGGCGGCGTGGGCAGGGTGATGCCCATGGCGGCCAGGCGGGTTTCGACGGTCTCGGACATATCGGGTCTCCTAGGGGCACAGGTGCGAGTTGCCCGTTGATCCCCGATTTCGGTCTCGCTTGCAAGGCGCCCGAAGCGCGCCCTTGTAAAAACATCATGCGATGCGAAAGTGACCGGTACCCGATGCGACAAAGGGATTCGCACATGCTTGCACCGCGCCTTGGCCGGTACGCTCTGTCAGCCGCACTTTTGGCGATCGCCACACCGCTCTACGCGGCGATGCCGACAATCGTGCCGCACCGCGCCGTATACGATCTCGAGCTCGACCGTTCGGACGGACAAATGACGTCCTCGGATATCGAAGGCCGGCTCGTGCTCGAGACCACGGGCTCGGCGTGCGAGGGCTATTCGGTCAACACCCGTTTCGTGACGCGCATCGTCGGCGCCCAGCAAAGCCTGGTCAACGATCTCCGCTCGGCGACATGGGAAGCCGGCGACGGGTCCAGTTATCGTTTCCTCACCAAGAATTACCTGAACAAGAAGCTGGCCGACGAAACAGATGGTTCGGCGACACGCGAGGACGGAACCATCGCGGTCGATCTGACCGCTCCGGAGGACACCGAGTTCAAGCTCGACTCGAAGATCCTGTTCCCCACCCAGCACGTGCGCCGCGTGCTGGAAGCCGCCGAAGCCGGCGAGACAATCGTCGTCGCCGACGTCTACGACGGCTCGGATACCGGCCGGAAGACCTTTTCGACGACGACGGTGATCGGCGCCCGCCGGCCGCCCGGCGGCAGCGAAAGCAAGGCCGGCAATGACGTCCTCGGCGAGCTCGCGAGCTGGCCGGTGACGGTCGGTTATTTCGACAACGACGCCGAGGATACCGAAACGCCGACCTACGAGTTCAGCTACGACATGTTCGCAAACGGGGTGAGCCGCAAGATCGTCCTGGATTACGGCGACTTCACGCTGGTGGGCGACCTGACCGCGATCGAGTTTCTCGATGAGCCGCCCTGCGACGAGTAGGAGTGGCAACTCCTTTACCGCGTGTGCACCATACTCCGCCCAGTCCCGCGAAAGCGGGAATCCAAAAGCCACACGGCGGTACGGTACTTGTCGCTTTAGATTCCCGCTTTTGCGGGACTGAGCGGAGAGGGAAAGCTCGTGGGTGGTGGCTATCGCCGCTTCTCGCCGGATCCCGTAAATCCGATACCGCGCTGAACGGCATCGCGCCCGAACTTGTCGCGCACCGCGTCCACGGCACGCTCGGCGGCGGCCCGGCGGGCCGGGGCGGTATCGATCAGATCCGACAGCGCATCCAGATCCTCCGCGCCAAACTCCGACACGCCGATCCCGATCAGCCGGAACCTCGTGCCGTCGGCTGCATCCAGCAGCAAGCGCCGGCAGTCCTCGAAGATGCGGTCGGCGAGCTGTGTC
>CAJQNW010000331.1 GCA_905479765.1 uncultured Tepidamorphus sp.
GACCCGCTGAGCCGCTTCACGCCGGTCGCCAGCGCCTCGAAGCTGACGCCGGACAGTTCGGCGGCATGCCGGAGGCGAATGAGCTGGTCGACGGGGATGCCGAGCTGCTGCGATGCCTTCCGGCCCAGCGTGTCCATCTCGTCGATCGTCCTGCGCACGCCGACGGCAATTCCGACCAGCGCCGCGCCGGCAGCCGCGCCGGCGACCGCCGAGACCTTTGTCACCTGCGCGCCCCACCGTTGCATCGCGGTTTGCGACTTGTTGAGGCCGGTCTGGAAATTGGCGCTGTCCATTCCCAGGTTGACGCGAAGCGCGCCGATTACGGCATTAGCGGCCATGGTTTTCCCCTTTGCGTGTTGTCATCAGCGCCGCGAGCATGCCGTCCGGATCGCCGGATTGTTCGCATGTCGCAACGACCGCCGTCAGCGCCGCACGGGCCATGCCGGCGGGCGAAACCCCGAGCGCCTCGCCCAGGGCGAAGGCGTTCGCGACGATGGCGTCGGCAGTTGAAGGTTTTTGGAACTTCATTGAGTTAGCCCCCTGCGAGTGACGATCGCGGCCAAACGGCGTTCGAGTTCATCAACCCGCCGTCGCGATTCAGCGGTTTCCTTCAGGAGCGCCTCCACGCCGGCCCACAGATACGGCACGAGTCCAGGCTGATTGACCGAGCCGTACTCGAAGCCTTCTTCGCCGGGTTCGCCTTCACCGCCGACGCAAAGGTCCGGGAGCGACTCCAGCACCTCCTGATAGACGAAGCCGTGACCGCGTTCGCCTGTCGGTTTGCCATCAGTCGCAGACAGCCAATCGAAGGCTTTGGGGGAAAGATTCGCGAATAGCGCGCGAACATCAACCTCGTCGGCTAGGGGCTTCCTGTTTGTCTTGAGCCGCCCGTCCGACGTGGTGTTATAGGCTGTGGCCGATCCGCTCGTGCTGATCGAGCCAACGAGGCCGTTCGGGTTGTAGAAGCGATGATGAATGCGGGACGCGGGGCTGCCGGCTGAGCAGTAGGCGGTCCACACGCCCGTCGCGTAAACCCACCGGATTCCACCAGTCGCGCCGCCGGTGTCGAAAGTGCCCCACTCGGCAGCCCCGGCCAATCCCATCGTGAAGCCCGCGTCGAAAGCCTGCACTCCAGACCAGGTGTTGGCGCCGTTCAACAACCCCACCGCGCCGCCGCTCGTGCCCAGATCAGCTGCGGCGGCCGTGCCGGCATCGGAGATATCGGATAGCGTATGCCCGTGACCGACCAAAGACGGCGCGGCGCCGGCGCTTTTGAGTAGTTTCCCGGTCGCGCCGTCGAACAACGCTGCGTGGCCATCCGTCGACGAGCCCGGACCGGTCATATCGCCGGTGCCGTCAGCACCGGCAGCGGCGAGCAGATCCCAGTAGGTCGCCTCGGTCGCGCCGGCGCCGGGCTCATCGTCCGTGTCGCCGGACGTGTGCCCCAGGATGCAGACGTAGCTCGCCCCGTCATTCTCGACGACGTCATTTGCCGCGTAATCCGTCGTGGTCTGCCACGCCCCTTGCCACTGGTCCCAGGCGGGTCCGGTCGCTCCGGGGTCGCCGGTGTTGCCCTGCTCCCCCTTGGCGGCTGCCAGATCCCAGGCGCTCGCCCAGGACGCACCAACGCCGGGCTCTGTGGAAGCATCGGAGGTGTGGTCAGACAGGGCCGTGTAGGACGAACCATCGTTCTCGACGAGATCGTTCTTCAGATAGGCCGTCGACGTCAGCCACGCGCCCTGCCACTGATCCCAGGCCGTGCCGGTTTCGCCGGTCGGGGCGATGACGACGCGCAGCGCCGCCCCGTTGGCCAGCGTGCCGCTACTCGCCAGATGGGTCAGTGTGAGCTGCTTCCATCCGCTGTTGTCGGTCACCGCAGTGATCGCACCGCGAAACCAGTTTGTCCGGTCGTTGCCGTTGTAGATCTCGACATAGGCCTTGGGCGTTCCTCCAGACGACAGCAGAGCGTCCAGCCAGGCGGAGACGTCCGGGTTGCCGCTGTCGAAGGTCAGTTCCGAGATCGCCGCGGCGGTGACCGAGGCCAAAGTGCCATTGTCGAGCCGCAGTTCACCGGCGCCGGGATCGGCCATCGCCGCGATGTTGTCGAAAACATAGTAGAGGCCGGCGTCAAATCCGGGTTCGCCCCGGAGCCGGACACTGGGGTTTGCAGGTGGCATTTTTCATCACTCCTTGTTGATTGGCGGTATTAATTCCAGCCGCAACAGAGCAGCGGCGATCCACGGTTTGGGATCGAAAGCCCGCTCGGAAACCGGGCCTGGCAGATCCCCAAGGTTGACGACATCGACGAGCTCGTCGCCTTCGTGGATGTATGAGAGAACCGATCTTCTGTCCTCGCAGAGCACCACTTCAACGTCGCGGGAGTTCGACATCGTTGCAGGAATTGTCGTGTCAGTGCCGTTCCGTTTAGCGATCATTTCGCATCCTTCCCGTCGCGGCCGCATTTCACCATCAGCACCCAACTTTCGGACCGGCCTGGTCGCTCCCCGGCGGCTATGTCGCGGTGGGCGTGCCAGGCCGAACCGCCATCGGTCACGACGGCGCCGGCACGGTACGTGTCAGCACGCTGATACACGCCGCGATATCGGATCGGGGCGGCCTTCACTTTGGCCAGCTCGGCCTTCAGGTCGGCGATTTCGGCTTTGCGCGCGTTAGCGGCCTCCACCAGCGCGTCCAACGCCTCGTAGAGTTCGCCGCGGCTGATCGGCTTCCGCATCGCGGCCGAGCCGTATTCAGCGACCATCCGCGTCTTCATGCTCATCGCCGTAACGCCTTTTCGATCGAGGTGCGTGGGACCGACCGGCTGGCGACGGAGCGGACCCCATCGACCGTGCGAACCGGAACATCGACAACGACGAAATTTCGACGCCGGGCTTCCTGATCGCGCTGCCGCTTCTCGATGCGCGCGAGCAGCGCGCGGCCTTCGTTGAGGAGATGCTGTGTCATTCGCCCTCGCCCTCGCCTTCGCCGGCCCAGGTCACGCCGGAGACGGTCGCGACAGAACGGTCGCGGGCCCGCACCGCCCCGAAAAATGCGCTCGCCATGATCGCCGTCGAATCCGTTTGAAACATCGAGACGACTTCCGCCGGCGTTGGCGTCGTCGAGGATTCTGCCGGCGCGGTTTCCATCAGGATATCGGCCTGATTCGAGGTCTCGATATCGATGGTGTCGGCGTCGCCCGCCAGGCCAACGGCGTCGATCAACATGAGCGTGCCCGTGTCCAGGGCATCGCAGACAGTAGCCTCGATGTTGAGGATCTCGCCGCCGGTCGGCGACAGCGCGGGAAACAGGTACCCGCCATTGGTCGATACCAAGGTCGAACCGACCTTTGCCACGTCGGCTGACATCGCGAAGATCAGCCTGCTCTCCGCACCGGTGTCGATCGCCGCCAGCAGCGCGCGCAGGTCGACCGCAGCCGCTTCGGCTCCGCCACCGGCCGAAGCGATCGGTGTCAGGTCCGCCGTGATGATCTCGACAAATTTGCCGTCCACCGCCCGGCTGATTGCGCGTCGCAATTCGCGGCTTATGAGCGCGTCGCCAGACGATCCCATGGCCCGCAACATGTCGTCGGTAATGACGATCAATCCGTTGGCGCGGTGGCGCTCGATACCCTCGATTTCCACGGCAACGCGCGCCACTGGCACGGCCGCGCCCTCGCCTGCGACGAATGCGGTGGCTTCAGCCGTCGTGAGCGCCAGGCGCTCCTTCAGCGGCACCTTCGCCATCCCGCCGCTGTCGTGCAGCCGGTAAAAGAGGGAACGCGCCGCGAGGAAAGGCACGAATTGCGTAGAGATAAAATTCGCGTCCTCCAGGCCGGACAGGTTCGGGTCGCCCGTTGCCAGCGCGGCGACGGGCGCCTTGATCGCCGAAATGACCCGAGGCGAAGCCTTCGTTTCCTCGGCGTATTTCAGCGCCGCGTCGAACCGGCCCTTGCCGGCGGCCTTGCACCTGGCGAGCTGGGCCATCAGCCCGGTCTCACTTTGCGATCCTCGCGAAATCGCGACAACGCCTCTCATGGTTTTCTCCGCTCCTCGATCGTTCGATTTGGTGATTCGAGATTTACCAAATCGCGAAATCGGAAACCGTTACGCGTCACGGGAAAACGTCAAAACTCGTTATATTTCTGAGCAGTAACGCAATCGCGCGGGCCACATCTTCGGCGTTTTCGCGGTCCCAATCGGCCAAAAAACCCGCGCCGACCAGCGTATCGATCACGTCCTGGTCGATTTCGATCCGGCGGACGACGATCGTGCCGGCACGCCGGCGCGCCCGAAATTTGCGCATGCGTTCGGCGGCGCTCATGGCGTCCTCGTCCGGCGCCGCAGTCGCCTGGCGGCGTTTTTGCGCGCCTTCCGGCAGGGGACGCACAGCCCCGGCGCCGGCCCGCGACCGCCGGCGACCAGGGCGGTGCCGCAATCGCCGCAGGTCGATCGTCGCGGCGCCGGTGCAGGCCGCGCGGCTGCGGCTTCGGTTGCGGTGGTCCGCTTCGCCGCGCGCCGGCATTTTTCGGAACAGAACGCTGGGTCGCGACCGCGCCCGACCGGGGGGACCGCGAAAGCTGTCTGGCAGTGGCGGCAAGTCATCGTCGTCGGGCGAATTCGTAGATCAGGCGATCTCGACTGGACCCATTCGCGCTGCTTCCGGGCCGCAGCCGACTTTCGGCATCGAGCGCCACAGTATT
>CAJQNW010000332.1 GCA_905479765.1 uncultured Tepidamorphus sp.
CCGGGGGCAGGGATGAGCGCAGTTCGTGGTACGGCCTACCCCCATCCGCTCACTCCCGCGAAGGCGGGAGTCCAGGGCAACACGGAACGCGCATGCCTGATGGCGTGCAGTCTTCGCCGACAAGGACACTAACTCATGGCTCGCTCAGCGCTCCTCAACGTGATGGTCCAGGCGGCCACCAAGGCCGGCCGCGCCCTGGCCCGCGATTTCGGCGAGGTCGAGAACCTGCAGGTCTCGATGAAGGGCCCCGGCGACTTCGTCACCAGCGCCGACCACAAGGCCGAGAAGATCCTGCACGAGGAACTGGCGCGGGTCCGGCCGGGTTACGGGTTCCTCCTGGAGGAATCCGGTGAGATCGAAGGCACCGACAAGTCGCACCGCTGGATCGTCGATCCGCTCGACGGCACCACCAATTTCATGCACGCCGTGCCGCTGTTTGCCATTTCCATCGGGCTTGAGCGTGACGGCGAGATCATCGCCGGCCTCGTCTTCAATCCGGTGATGAACGAATTGTTCGTCGCCGAAAGGGGCTCGGGTGCCTATCTGAACGACCGCCGCATCCGAGTCGCCCAGCGCCGCGACCTGTCCCAGTCGATTGTCACAACCGGCATTCCCCATCAGGGCCGCGGCAGCCATTCGGCCTACCTGAAGGACCTCGCTCCGGTGATGGCCGCGACGGCCGGTGTCCGCCGCACCGGCTCCGCCGCGCTCGACCTCGCCTGGCTCGCCGCCGGCCGGTTCGATGGCTTCTTCGAGCCGGGCCTGAGCCCCTGGGACATTGCCGGCGGCATGATTATCGTCAGCGAGGCCGGCGGCTTCGCCACCGACTATTCAGGCCGCAAGTCGCCGCTCAACGCCGGCACCATCGTCGCCGGCAACGCCGACATCCACCGGTCGCTGGTCGATATGCTGGCGAAATCGCAACGCACCTGAGCCGCCGCGGCGCCCCATTCGGGGCGCACGGATCGCTCCCGCTGCCGCAGACTTGCCATTTTCCGCGCGGAGCCTTGGACATGTCGTATTCGGGACGGTAACTTCCTTCCATATATTGCGTGAGATTCGCGGGGTTCGTGATTCGCGCGCGCGATGAGCATCTGGAGCCGATGGCCCGCAGTAACGATCCGCAGAAACTGGCCAGTCCGCAGATCTATCTGCTGCGGATGCTGGTATTTCTGATCATCGCCGGCTTCATCGGCGCGATTTTGTTTCCGCAGATGTACGTCGCCTTCATGTCCAATCCGGGCCTGAACGGGCTGATCATCGGCGTGCTGGCGATCGGCATCCTGATGGTGATCCGCCAGGTGTTCCGGCTGTTCCGCGAAGTGTCCTGGGTCAACGATTTCCGGCTTGCCGATCCCGGGCTGGAAGTTGCCCGCCCGCCGGTCCTGCTGGCGCCCATGGCAGCACTTCTGCGCGACCGCGCCGGCCGCATGGCGATTTCATCGCAAACCATGCGCTCGATTCTCGATTCGATCTCCATGCGCCTCGATGAAGGCCGCGAGATGGCCCGCTACATGACGGGCCTGCTGGTCTTCCTCGGCCTGCTGGGCACATTCTGGGGCCTGTTGCAGACGGTGAGCTCGGTTGCCGGCACCATCCAGTCGCTGAATATCGGCTCCGGCGACACCGGCGTCATCTTCGAGGACCTGAAGGCCGGCCTGCAGGCGCCACTGTCGGGCATGGGCACGGCGTTCTCCTCCTCGCTGTTCGGTCTTGCCGGCTCCCTGATCCTCGGTTTCCTCGACCTGCAGGCGGGCCAGGCGCAGAACCGCTTCTATAACGACCTGGAGGACTGGCTGTCCTCGGTCACCCAGATCACCGACACCGATGAACGCCCCGCCGTCGATTTGACGGCCGGCGCCGCCGTTGTGGCGGCACCGGCGATCGCGACCGACGACATCCAGAAATCCATCGATCGCCTGAGCCAGGTGATGGCCGAGGGCGGCACGAACCGCGCAGCCACCGCGGCCATGGCCGATCTCGCCGAGGGCATCCAGGGCCTTGTGCAGCACATGCGCTCGGAACAGAAGATGATCCGCGAATGGGTCGAGGCGCAGGCGGACCGCCAGAGCGAGATTCGCGACCTTCTCTCCCGGCTCGCAGACCGCGAGCAAGTTTAGATGGCCTACGCTCAGGGTCGCCGCCGGCGCAGCCAGATCGACTACTGGCCGAGCTTCGTCGACGTCCTCACCAACGTCCTGCTGGTATTCATCTTCCTTTTGTCCGTGTTCGCGCTGACCCAGTTCTTCCTGAGCCAGGAGATTTCAGGCCGCGACACCGTCCTCAATCGCCTGAACTTGCAGATCGCCGAGCTGACCGAACTGCTGGCGCTGGAGCGCGCCGGCAAGCGCTCCATCGAGGATCAGCTGGCGATGATGCAGTCGACGCTGTCGGACGCCGAGGCCGAGCGCAGTCGTCTGCAGGGCCTGCTCGACGCGCAGGCGGGCGACGCGGCATCCGCCGGCGGCCAGGTCTCCGAACTGACCATCGAGCTCGACGAGGAAAAGCGCGTCAGCCAGCGCGCGCTCGCCCAGGTCGAACTGCTGAACCAGCAGATCTCCGCGCTTCGCCGCCAGATTGCCGCGCTGGAAGACGCGCTGGATGCGTCTGAGTCGCGCGACCGCGAGAGCCAGACCAAGATCGCCGACCTCGGCCGCCGCCTGAACGTGGCGCTTGCCCAGAAGGTGCAGGAACTGTCGCGCTACCGCTCCGACTTCTTCGGCCGCCTGCGCGAAATTCTCTCCCAACGCTCCGATATCCGCGTCGTCGGCGACCGCTTCGTCTTCCAGTCCGAGGTGCTGTTTCCGTCCGGCTCCGAACAGATCAACGCCGCCGGCACCCAGGAACTCGACAAGCTCGCCGCAGCGATCATCGAGCTCGAGCAGGAAATCCCCGCCGAGATCGCCTGGGTACTGCGCGTCGACGGCCACACCGACGCACGGCCGATCAATTCGCCGCGTTTCCAGTCCAACTGGGAACTGGCCGCCGCCCGCGCCATCTCCGTGGTGCGCTATCTGATCGACAAGGGCGTCGATCCCCAGCACCTCGTCGCCGCCGGCTTCGCCGACAATTATCCCCTCGTCGAGGGCGAGACCGACGAAGCCTACGCCGCCAATCGCCGCATCGAGCTGAAGCTCACCGAGCGGTAGCTACACCCGCGCGGCGGCGCGGCTCTGCGCCCGCAGCCCCTCGTCGGTCTCGAACTGCAGCTTGGCGAGGCGCGCATAAAGGCCGCCCTTGGCGGTCAGGCTCCGGTGCGTGCCCTCCTCGACGATCCGCCCCTCGTCCATCACCAGAATACGGTCGGCGTTGAGGATCGTCGCCAGCCGGTGCGCGATGACGAGCGTCGTGCGGCCCTGCATCAGGTCGTCGAGGGCAAGCTGCACCGCCGTCTCGCTTTCGGCGTCGAGCGCCGACGTCGCCTCGTCGAGCAGCAGGATCGGCGCGTCACGCAGGATCGCCCGGGCAATCGCGATGCGCTGGCGCTGTCCGCCCGACAGGGTCACGCCGCGTTCGCCGACACGGGTACGATAGCCCTCCGGCATCGCGGTCACGAACTCTTCCACACGCGCCGCGACGGCGCCCGCGCGGATCTCGTCGTCAGTCGCGCCAGGCTGGCCATAGGCAATGTTGTCGGCGATCGTGCCCGCGAAGATCACCGTGTCCTGCGGCACGATGGCGATGCGCCGGCGGAAGTCGGCGGGATCCGCCTTGTCGAGTGCGACGCCGTCGATGCGGACCGTCCCGGAAATGGGGTCGTAGAACCGAAGCAACAGGTGGAACAGCGTCGATTTTCCCGCCCCCGACGGACCGACGATCGCCACCGTCTCGCCCGGTGCGATCGAAAAGCTGACGTCGTGCAGCGCCCGGTCGTCCGACCGGGTCGGATAAGCGAAGGAGACATCCTCGAACGCCACCTCGCCGCGCGGCGGCCGGGGCAGTGTCTCCGGTTTCTCCGGCGCGCAAATCGACGGTTCGCGATGCACCAGCTCGGCGAGGCGTTCCGCCGCGCCGGCGGTGGCCTGTATCTCGCCCCAGACCTCGCTGAGCTGTCCCAGGGCGCCGGCCGCGAACACCGCGTAGAGCACGAACTGGCCGAGCGTGCCCGGCGTCATGCGGCCGGTCAGCACATCGTGCGCGCCATACCACAGCACCGCGACGACGCTGGCGAAGACCAGGAACATCGCCACGAAGGTCAGTCCGGCGCGCATCGTCATGGTGGCGCGCGCGGCATCGAAGGCATCCTCCACGGCGGCCCGGAAGCGGTTGCCGGCCAGCGCCTCGTTGGTGAAGGCCTGAAGCGTGCGCACCGCGCCGATGTTTTCCGACGCGAAGGCCGTCGCTTCGGCGAGCGTGTCCTGCGCGCCCCTCTGCCGCTTGCGCACCGCCCGGCCGAAGCCGACCAGCGGCAGGACGATGACCGGGATGACCAGCAGCACCAGCGACGACAGCCGAGGGCTGGTGACGACCATCAGCACCGTCGCGCCGATGCCGAGCACGAGGTTGCGCAGCGCGATCGAGGCGCTGGACCCCACGGCGGCCTTGATCTGCGTCGTGTCGGCGGTCAGCCGCGACACCAGTTCGCCCGATTGCGCGGTATCGAAGAAATCGGCGCCAAGCCCGATGATACGCTGGAATACGTCCGCGCGTACGTCGGCGACGACGCGCTCGCCGAGCCAGGTAACGAGGTAGTAGCGCGCTGCGCTGGCCGCCGCCAGCACCAGCACCACGACGATCAGCATCGCGAAGTACTGGTTGACCAGCGCGGTATTGTCGCTGTCGAAGCCGAAATCGATCATCCGCCGCACCGCCTGCGGCACCGCAAGCGTCGCCCCTGCCGCCGTCACCAGCGCGACGATCGCCAGGACGACGTGCATGCGGTAGCGCGCCACATACGGCGCCAGCATCCTGAGCGGCCCGAGCGCCGGCCGCGATCCGTTGCCGTCGCCGGCCTGATCGTCCACCGCACCGGTCTTCGCCGGTGCTTTCCTGCGGGCCATGTCGTTTTCCTGCTCGGTCACTATCGGTGCGTGAAAATGCCCCAGACCATGGGGGCGCGGCAACCCGTCGCTATGTCGCGGGCAATCCGCCTGCGCCCGGACGCAGGGCCGCCCATTCCAGAAGGGCGTCCAGGGCGGGACACATCGCCTGTCCCCACTCCGTCAGACAATACTCGACCTTGGGCGGCACCTGCGGATAGACCGTCCGTTGAACGACGCCATGGTTTTCGAGGTCGCGCAGTTGCTGGATCAGCATTTTCTGCGAGACCGCCGGGATCGCCTTTTCCAGTTCCGAGAACCGCATCGTGCCGTTTGCGAACAGCTGGAAGAGGATCATCATCTTCCACCGCCCTTCCAAAATCTGGAAGACATCCTCGACGCCGCTCGCAGCCATGCCGGGGGTGACGTCCGCCAGCTTACCTGTTGGTGAGTACCCTACTTTTCTGTCCGTACTTGTCATCAGCGCAGTATAGCAGCACATCATTCCCGACGCAGTAACCCCGTCGCACTATCCCCGCGCGGGATCGGCCCTGGAGATGATCATGACAAAGACCGCATTACCCGAAATCCTCGCCCGCTATTTCGACGCGCAGAACCGGCACGACATCGATGCTCTCGTGGCTTGCTTCAATCCCGATGCCGTGGTGCACGACGAAGGCCGCGACATCATCGGAACCGAAGCGATCCGCGCCTGGAAGATCGAAACGAGCGCGAAGTACAGCGTCACGGTCGAGCCGGTCGAGGCAAGGCTCGAAGACGGCAAGACCGTCGTCCTCGCCACGGTCAGCGGCAACTTCAAGGGAAGCCCTGCCAACCTGACCTATCGTTTCGGATTGAACGACGCAGGCATTCACTCGCTCGCCATCGGATGACAAGTACCGCCGGGATTGGCGCTTGCGCTTGCCTCCTCATTCATTCCGCGCTATAGCCACCGTCGAATTCTCTGACATCCGCGAACGCGATGCGGCGCTTTCTTAACTGGCGCCGGCAAGAAGGTTTGAAGCCATGAAGAAAGACATCCACCCGGAATACCACATGATAAAGGTGGTGATGACGGACGGCACCGAGTACGAGACGCGCTCGACCTATGGTGAGGAAGGCGCGAAGATCAACCTCGACATCGACGTCAACACGCACCCGGCCTGGACCGGCGGCAGCCAGCACCTGCTGGACCGCGGCGGTCGCGTCAGCCGCTTCAACAAGAAGTTCGAAGGCTTCATCAAGTAGCCTCCAGACCGTTTTCCGAATACGAAAAAGCCCCCGGCCGAGGCCGGGGGCTTTTTTGTCTGCGTTACGGGCTTCCAGTAAAATCCCGCCGGAAACTGCCGCTCAGCCGTCGGTCGTACCGAACGCCGAGCGGACGCGGTCGATCTGCGAGAAGACGGCATTGTTCGGCACCTTGTCGCCGGCGCGATGGCGCCCGCGCAGTTGCCGGTCGAGATGGCGCACGCGCGACTGTAGGCGAAGGCTGCGCTCGATCAGGTCCTGCAGGCCCTCGGGCAGCTCGTCGAAGCCGGTCGAGCGCTCGTGGTCTTCCGGATGCTCGAGACGCACCTTGTTCTTTTCTTCCGACGCCTGGTCGCTCGACATCTCGCCTTCGTTGACGGCGCGCTGCAGCAGCAGCCATGACGCCATCTGCATCAGCCGGGTCGTCAGCTTCATGCTTTCGGTGGCATAGGCAAGGCCGCCCAGCCGGCTCAGCATGCGCGATTCCGTGCGGCCGGGACCGTCGAGATAGTCGGCGGTTTCTTCGAGAATGGCCATGCCTTCACGGAACAGCACGAGGAAGTTGCCGGATCCGGCCATCCGCTCGGCGAAATTGACCGGGTCGAGCCCGGATTTGGCCGGCCCGCGGGCGTCGGTTTTGTCGTTTCTCATTACCAGTCCCTGTCGTCTCGTTTTGACCGGTCTTGCGCACAAATCGGCACATAAATGTGTCGTCGCGGTACGTCCGGCCGCCTGATGCAGGTCGATCTGCATCATCGGTGCCAGCCCGTATTACCCGTCGGCGACGCTTGAAAGCCGGAGACACCCCGATCATCGCGACTGCGGGACGGCAGCGCAATGGCCAAAAGAAAAGAGCCGCTACGAAAGCGGCTCAGTTGGTTAACAGGGAGGCGTCAAACAGAGTGGACAGGAGCCACTCGAGATCCAGAAGACTGGATAACGCCATGTTTACCTTGTAAAGATTACCAGATGGTTAACCGGCACATTTTTCTTCAAGGTTTAGAGAACAGGCTCTCCGCTACGTCGCGAGTCGAGCCCTTTTTCTCGATGTCGGCTTCAAGGCGAATGATTTCGGCCTTTAACAAGCCAATTCTCTCTTCGAGCTCGGCCACCGAAAGCGCCGAAAGGTCCATGCCAATCTCGTGGGCCTGCGGCTTTTTTGGCCGATCATCGTCAAGGAACATCGAACACACTCCTTAAAACCCTGCGCGCGGATTTAACCCTATGCTCCGCGCCATTGTCACGGAAGCCCCGCGCCTTTATTCGGTGGATAGCTGTTAAGAACGCAAAGGGCCAAGACATGACCGACCTCCCCGCAACCATGATCGCCATAGAGATCCGCGAACCCGGCGGACCCGAGGTTCTGGTACCCGCCACGCGGCCCGTGCCGATGCCGGGCCAGGGTGAGGTGCTGATCCGGGTATCTGCGGCCGGCGTCAACCGGCCCGACGTGCTGCAACGGCTTGGAAACTACGCCCCGCCGCCCGGCGCGTCCGACATTCCAGGTCTCGAGATCGCCGGGACGGTGGTAGCCGCAGGCCCCGGTTCTGCTCGATTCGCACCAGGCGATTCTGTCTGCGCCCTCGTTCCAGGCGGCGGCTACGCGCAATATTGCGTGGTCCACGAGACCAACGCCCTGCCGGTGCCCTCCGGCCTCACCATGAGCGAGGCCGCCGGCATCCCGGAGACCTTTTTCACCGTCTGGACCAATGTGTTCGACCGCGGCGGCCTGAAACCGGGTGAAAGCCTGCTCGTACACGGCGGCGCCAGCGGCATCGGCACCACGGCGATCCAGCTCGCCAAGGCATTCGGGGCAACGGTGTTCATCACCGCGGGCTCGGCGGAAAAATGCGCGGCCTGCGAGGCCCTCGGTGCCGATCTCGCCATCGACTACAAGACCGCCGATTTCGTCGAGGCGGTGAAGCAGGCGACCGGCAAGAAGGGCGTCGACGTCATCCTCGACATGGTCGGCGGCGACTATGTCGCGCGCAACTACCACGCCGCAGCCGAAGACGGCCGCATCGTCCAGATCGCCTTCCTGCGCGGCGCAAATCCGACCGTCGACCTGAACCCGCTGATGCGCAAGCGCCTGACCCACACCGGCTCGACGCTGAGGCCGCGCCCGGTCGCCTTCAAGGCCGAAATCGCCAGGGCGCTTGAAGAAAAGGTCTGGCCGCTGATCGCCGCCGGCACGGTCAAGCCGGTGATGGATTCGGTGTTTCCGCTCGAAAAGGCCTCCGAGGCGCACGCTGCGCTCGACGCCGACCATACTGGCAAGATCGTGCTGGAAACGGGGCTCTGAAACCCCTTGCCTGAGCATCTGCCGCACGGTTAGATGACGGCAGGCGGATACAGCCTGCTGCTCGCGCCCTCACGGGTACGGTGAAAGTCTCGACCAAGCGCATTCGTCCACTCCTCGTTGAGCGGCGAACGTGTCAGTAATGCGGGCCCTGACATTCCGTTCGCCGGGAACGAAGGAACGGACAGATGCGTAACCACACGGACGCCAAGCTCATGGCGAAAGCGCTGCGGGCAGCGCTTGCCGAAGACAATGTCGACATTTCCCACAGTCGCGCGCTCGAGATCGTCGCCAGCCAGTTCGGCCGCGACAGCTGGAACGTGCTCGCCGCCGATATCGAGGCCGGCAATACCGGGGCTGGGATCCGTTTCACGGAAACAGCCCCCATCATGCGCATCCTCGACGAGGACAAGGCCAGGGAGTTTTATGTCGATTTCCTGGGATTCGACATCGATTGGGAGCACCGCTTCGGCGAAAACTTCCCGCTCTACGCCCAGGTTTCGCGGAACGGCCTGATCCTGCACCTGAGCGGGCATCACGGCGACGGAACACCCGGCACCACGATCTTCGTCGCCATGCAGGGCGTCCGCGCCTATCAGCGCGAGCTCGCGGAAAAGGACTATCGGCACATGAAGCCTGGCGTCGCGGACGAACCGTGGGGCGCCGTCATGACGGTGATCGACCCGTTCAGCAACGCGATCAGGTTCTGCGAACGGCCCGGCACCTAGCTGAAGACGGGTACGCGCCGGCTCGGTCGCGGCAAACCTGCGCCGCGGCGCATTTCGGCTCTCAAGCCGTTTGCGTCGCGGCGCGAACACCCTTATATAGACCCCATCCCCGTCAATTTTGTTGAACTCGACCGGGGCGCCCTGCCGAAGGCGGCGGCGCGCAAGGGAGAAATTCATGTCGAACACACTGCTGATGCCCAAGGCGACCGCCATCTGGCTGGTCGACAACACCTCGCTCTCTTTCAAGCAGATTGCCGAATTCTGCAGTCTGCACGAGCTTGAGGTGCATGCCATCGCCGACGGCGAGGCCGCCCAGGGAATCAAGGGCGTCGACCCGGTGCTGACCGGCCAGCTCACCCGCGAGGAGATCGAGCGCGCCCAGGCCGACGGCGGCTACAAGCTGAAGCTCGCCGAGCCCAAGGTGAAGATCCCCGCCACCAAGAAGCGCAAGGGCCCGCGCTATACGCCGGTGTCGCGCCGGCAGGACCGCCCGAACGCTATCCTGTGGCTGGTGCGCAACCACCCAGAGCTGAAGGACGCGGCCATCATGCGCCTCGTCGGCACCACCAAGACGACGATCAACGCCATCCGCGAGCGCACCCACTGGAACGCCGCCAACCTGCAGCCGATGGACCCGGTGACGCTGGGCCTCGCCTCGCAGATCGACCTCGACATGGAAGTCCAGGCAGCCGCCAAGGACCGCCCGCCGGAGGCCGCCGAAGGCCCGCGCCTGCTCAGCCCCGAGGAAAGCGTCGGCCTGGGCGGCGGAGCCCCCGCCGAGGAAGCCGAGAGCGACGAGCTGGACGCCGATGCGGTGTTCGCCAAGCTGCGCGCCATGAAGGGCGAGGACGCCGAGCCGACCGAGGAAAGCTAGGTTTCGGGCCTGCTTCGGCGGCAGGATCCCGCCGACATCCGGCAAGCAGGCGCGAGTCCGCGTCGCTGTCTCGCCCTGCTATTTCGCCTTGAACGTGGTCTTCGCCTTGCTTTTCTTCCAGCGCTTGTTGCCGGGGTAGGTGACCTTCAGCTTGTGCTTGCCGGCGGCCAGATCGCGCAGCCGGACGGTCGCCTTGCCGCGCTTCAGCTTGACGCGGTCGAACTTCTTCTTGCCGTCCCAGAAGGTGGCATTGCCGTCCGCCTTGCCGATGGAGGGCGTTTTGCCCTTGAACTTGACCTTGATGCGAACGGATCCGCCGGCCTTCGGCGTCTTCGGCTTCAAAGAGAGCTTCGCCTTAACCGGGCTGATCTTCACCACCTGGTTCAGTTTCGGTGACGTACTACGCGCGTGCCCGCCATCGCCGCCATAGACCGCCTTGATCTTGTG
>CAJQNW010000333.1 GCA_905479765.1 uncultured Tepidamorphus sp.
ATTTCGGTGATGCCGAGCAGTTGGCTGAGCCGGCCGACATAGGCACCCACTTTCGGCGCCAGTTCCGGATCGGCATTCAGGCGCGACACAAATGCCCCCAGGCCGGCGGTTCCGGTCTGCATCAGCTCGGTGACATCGATCCAGAGCGGGTCATCCTTCATTTTCACCGGCTGGTAGAACGCAAAGGTTTCGTTTTCAAGATGGAAGCGGAGGCCGGTGAAGGCCTGCGCATTGCCGTCGAAGAACTTGGGAGGCCGGCCGCGCACGACGCCATAAAGCGACGTGATGCGTTGCTGGCCGTCGAGCAGAAGCTTCACTACGCCAGCCGCGAGATTGCTGTCACCGCGGTGCGTCGCTGTTTTTGATTCCGTTGCCCAGACAAGTAGCCCGCCGACAGGATGGCGCCGGTAGAGCGAGTCGAACAGGCCGCGCACCTGATCGCGATTCCACACATACCCCCGCTGGAATTCAGGAAGGGCCATGTGACCGTTATCGATGTGATCAAGGACCGTCGAAATCTTCATTTAGCCCCCCCAACGTGTTCTGATCATTGTTCCATTACACCCAGTTCGCGTTTGTCGATTTGTCCGGCTGTATGCTTTCGCTTGCGAGTCAAAACAGCTTGGCCTTGTTCCAGGCTGGCTGGAGGGCGCGGATCAACACTGTTTCGGCGGCGCGGCGGCTTCCTGTATCCCCGTCCAGCGGGTGGAACCACAGTTTCACCGTGCGTCCGTCCTTTGCAGCGGCCAGGATCGCAGCATTGATCCGGCAGTTCGTCGGCTGTCCGCCCTGAAAGCAGTTCCGGGGCGAAATTCCGCCATATCCGTTAGGTCCCCACCTCTTGTCCAGATTGACGCACTCGCCGGCATAGACGGCGGCGTCATCCACTGTGAGCACGTACAGCCCCGCCTCGCGGCGCTTGCGCGCAATCCGGAACCGGCAGAATGGGCCATCGCCGTAAGCGTGCAGCCTGGCGATTGCGGCATCACGATACCGCGCCTGTGGCAACAGTTCGATATACGCACCCATGCCATCGCACCCGGGTTCGATAGGGCCGATCAACTCGAAGCCCCAATCCGCAAATCGTCGCCCGCTCATTCCGCCGCCTCCATTTCGCGGGTGGTGGCAGGGACGAGTGCCTCGTGGAGCAAGGCTTCGAGGAGGCGTTGTCTGATGGTGGCGGTGGCGGTGAGGCTGGCCTCCAGCCGGTCGCAAAGGGCCATGAGGGTATCGACCTTTGCCACTATGCGGTGTTGTTCGGCGAGGGGTGGCAAGGGGATTGGCAATTCGAGAATGACACCTCTCGAAACGTTTTTCATCGAAGGACTGACGCCGGTTGCCTTGGCAGCATAGTAGCTACGGGCGAAATCCGCGTAGTTATTGATGAGCCAGACAAAACGGTGGTCGCAATGGCCTGCGAGACCTAGTCGCACAATCTTGTCGCTCATCATCAAATTCAGTGGCTCATCAGAAACCAGAACTGCCCGAGCGATTAGTTCGGCTGTGTTCGCCCTCGAAATCAGGAAATCGCCCTTTTGGACCTGTGCCTGCAAACGCGGCTCGGTGCCTGGCAGAACCTGCTTGTTCGCGGTCGGGTCAAAATGATCCCAAGATACGGCGCTCACCTTCAGGACACCCCAAGTATCCCCCTCGCGCGCATGGTTTTCGGTTCGTGGGCTCCAACCGGAATCCGAGTCTAAGACCAGCGCACCGAGGCGGCACCAAGTCCAACCTTCTGGTAGCTCGAATTCCTGCTCTTCATCTGAAAGCGGAGGGAGAGGCTTCTCTTTCCGAATTTCTCCCGCCTTCACCAGCCGTGCCTTCTCTGCCGCAATCCGCTTCAGCAGTTCCGATGCCGGTTCGTCAGCCGGATCCTGTTCCACCAGTTTCCCCCGGACGGCGAGGTTGAGGATGGTCTGGCGGAGGCTCTTGATCTGATCGGGCCGCGTGGTGAGGGCGGGGAGCGCGCCGAGGGCGAAGCGGGCGCGGGTGTGGAAGGTTTCGGCGTCGATGTCAGGCGCGGTCAGGCGGGTGAGGCTGGCGGCGGTCAGCCGGTCTCGGGTGGCTTCGCGCGCGGTCCGAGCCGCTTCCAACCGGTCCAATAGCACCATCAGCTCATCGACCTTCGCCACGATCTGCCGCTGCTCGGCGAGAGGCGGGAGGGGGACTACGAGCTGTCGGGCTTTGTCTGCGTTCAAATTCTGAACAACAGCACCTGAGGCTGCCATGGAAAATGCCGCCTTTGCGTGATCGGAAAGGAAGACCTTGTGCAGATATAGCTTTTCCATCAGGTCGTCTGGCGTCCGGATAACGAGCCAGCCGTCGTGGATACAGCCCTCAACATTTGTGATGTAGGGAAACCCGAAACTCATAGAGTTCGAGAGAAGCAAGTCGCCGGGAATGACGAGGCGAGACTTTGCCAGCCCCTCGGGCTTGATGCGCTCCTGCGTCTCGTCGATGTATATGCTGCCCCTCGTGGAATCCCCAATCTTGATCCATGGAATGCCGTCTGAAGCTTCGGTTATGAACGACTTGATCGGCCGGGGCGAACCACCGCGCGCGACGGCGGCTATGTCATCGAGATAACACCATGACCAATTTGCAGGGATCGCGAAGGGAAATGAACTCGGGTCTCGTTCTAGGTTGCCTTCAAAGGTCTTGAACTTGCCCTTGCGAATCAGCCGCGCCTTCTCCACCGCAATCCGCTTCAACAACTCCGATGCCGGTTCGTCTGCCGGATCCTGCTCCACCAGCTTTCCCCGCACGGCGAGGTCCAGAATGAAGCGGCGCAGGCGGGCGATGACGTCGGGCGCCTCGGCCATGCGGTCGTAGAGGGCGAGCAACTGGTCGGCGTTCATCGCGCCAGCGCCTCAGACAGGATCGCCTTCAGCTGGTCGCGGATTACCACCACCTCGGCCTCGGCCTTGTCGAGATCCGCCAGCAGGTGCTCGGGATCTCCATGGTCCACGTCCTCCGTATGCGGGTTCTTGATGTCGAGGTTGTAGCCGCGCGCCTTCACTTCTTCGGCCGAAACCTTCCAGGCGCGCTCACCCTCCTCCCGGCCCTTGCGCTCCGCACCACCCCACCAGGCGGTGCAGTCGGCCAGATGCTCCAGCCGGATGGGCCTTGTCATCGAATAGGCTTTCTGGCCTTCCGGTACGCGGTGTTCCCAGAACCAGATGTCCTTCGTGGGCTCGCCCTTTTCGAAGAACAGCAGGTTGGTGCCGATCGAGGCATAGGGGCGGAACACCGAGTTCGGCAGGCGCACGATGGTGTGGAGGTTGCACTCCTCTATCAGATGCTCCTTCAGCCGCGTCTTGACGCCCTCTCCGAAGAGCGAGCCGTCGGGCAGCACCACGGCGGCACGGCCACCGGGCTTCAGCAGGCGGATGATCAGGGCAAGGAACAGATCCGCGGTCTCGCGCGTACGGAAGTGCTGAGGGAAATTGCTCTCGATGCCATCCTCCTCCTTTCCGCCGAAGGGAGGGTTGGTGAGCACGATGTCCACCCGGTCAGACTGGCCCCAGGAGATGTAGGGGCGCGCCAGCGTGTTGTCGTGGCGCACGAAGCTCGGGTCCTCGATGCCGTGCAGCAGCATGTTGGTGACGCAGAGCATGTGGGGAAGCTGCTTCTTCTCCACCGCGCGCAGGCCGTTTTCCAGCATCCACTCGTCGAGGGGTTTCTTAACATAGTGCTCGCGCATGTGGCGGATGGCGCAGGTGAGGAAACCGCCGGTGCCGCAGGCAGGATCGAACAGTGTCTCGCCGGGTTTCGGGTCGATCTGCTGGACCATGAAGGAGGTCACTGCGCGTGGCGTGTAATACTCGCCCGCGTTGCCGGCGGATTGCAGATCGTTGAGGATCTGCTCGTAGATCTCGCCGAAGTGCTGGCGCTCGGACAGATTGTTGAAATCGATGCCGTTGATCTTGTTGACCACCTGCCGCATCAGCTGGCCGGATTTCATGTAGTTGTAGGCGTCCTCGAACACGTCGCGCGCGACGCGGCGACGGTCGCCCTCCTTGTCGGAGACGGGGAGTTCCTTCAGCGTCGGAAAGAGGTCCCCGTTGATGAAGGTCAGCAGTTCCTCGCCGGTGATGCCCTCGGGATCAGCCGCCCAGTTGCGCCATTGCAGGCGGGATGGAATAGGCGAGCGGTAAACGTCCTTCAGAAGCTCCAGCTCCTGGTCCTGGTCGTCGATGATCTTGAGGAAGAACATCCAGCAGAGCTGGCTGATGCGCTGGGCATCGCCATCGACGCCGGTGTCCTGGCGCATGATGTCCTGGATGGATTTGACAAGGGTTCGGACGGACATGGCGACTATTCGACCTCAAACAGGATTAGATCACTCCGCTCGATTATCCATTTCTTCGGATGACCGTTCCGGCTACCAGCGTGGAGCATTGATCTGTTCTTTCGTCTGAAAGGACGAAGCGGATCCGTATCAACAAAGGTCACGCGGGTGCCCCTCTCACGAAACGCGACGATCCAATGGGCTGAAGGGCGATTTAGCCCCAGGATCATACAACGGGTGTTAGGCCGCTCGACAAACAGCTCATCGAGCCGTCGCCAGTACTCATGGTTGCTTCTCGGCGTGGTTTTGCTGAACGGATAGCGAACCTTCACTCGTGCCGCATCGTCAACCGAAGCTCGGCAAAGCTTTATCATGCGTTTCAGATCATCGATCGTAGTGCCATTCCAAAGCACCTTAGGCCATCGCCGCCGGGCGAGAGCGGCGCAGGCGGCTTGAAAGACTTCTTCAGATCTGTTTTTGATCCCGCAATGCTCAAAGGCGTTGACTATCGCGTACGGCCCACAAAGGCCGTCTAGTTTACCTTGATAGTTCGGCATGCCCTCCCCCCCCCCAACTTAGTACTCATCGATAAATCGCCTCCTGCAGTTCGTGTACGGCTCGCTCAAATGCGGGCTTGCCGCCAAACGCGCGGACAAGTTCCACCGGCGTGCCGAGGGTGTCGAGCGGCGGGATGCGCAGCACATTGGCGTCTTCGAGATTCAGAACGCCCTCGTCCGCGTATTTTGAGAGCAGCGCATCGAGGACCGCACGTGCCTTGTCGCCGTACTTGGTGAAGGCATCGCGCTTCTTGACATTTTCGGCCCGCTCGCGCCGGGTCAGCGGCTTGGCGTCGAAGGCGACGTGGCAGATCAGGTCGAAGGGGTCGAGGTCCTTGCCCAGTTCTTCGACGATTGGATCGAGCGGCAGGCCTTCGGCCGCCAGTTCCTCGAAAATGGCCTGCTTGCGCTCGGCGGCGTTCCAGCGTTTCAGGAAGTCGTCGAGGCTGGCGAAACGCTTCCGCAGGGCCTTCTTGGTAAAATCGCGCAGGCTCTCGGTGACGAGCTTGCCATTCTCGTCGAGATACTCCACCCGCTCTGCAATGATGGTGGCGCCGACGCCATCGACATAGACCTTCTTCTGCGGTCCGCCGCCGGGCGGCAGCGGCAAGCCCGGCTGATCGACGACGGTCTCGTCGTCGCCAGGCGTCTCGGGCAGCGGTTCGCCCTCCTCGTCAGTCGGCGGCGCATCCGGCGGGACAATTGGATCGCCCTCTCCCGGCTCGTAAATCTGTACCGGCTCGCCGTCGAAATCCTTGTCGGCGAAGTGGCTGGTCGCGCCCCGGAAGTCGATCAGCGTGAAGTAGAACTTGTGCGTGTCCTCGTGCACGCGGGTGCCGCGCCCGACGATCTGCTTGAACTCGGTCATCGAGCCAACCTCGCGGTCGAGCACGATCAGCCGGCAGGTCTGCACATCGACGCCGGTCGAGAGCAGGCGCGACGTTGTGACGAGGACCGGATATTTCGACTCCGGGTCGATGAAATTGCCGAGTTGCGCCTGGCCTTCGGCATCGCTCCCGGTGATGCGCATGACATAACGCTGGTTCTCGTCGACAAGGTCGGCGTTCTCGTTGATCAGCGCCTGGCGCATGCGGGCGGCGTGTTCCTGATCGACGCAGAAGACGATGGTCTTCTGAAAACGATCACCGCTTTCCTTCAGGAACGCCGTCACCTTCTGCGCCACCAGCCTGGTGCGGTCGTCGATGACTAACGTGCGATCGAAATCCTTGGCGTTGTAGATGCGGTCCTCGACCTCCTCGCCCTCGCGGTCGAGCTGGCCTTTCTCCGGGCGGTAGCCCTCCACGTCGCGGTCGATATGAACCTTCACCACTTTGTAGGGCGCGAGAAAGCCGTCGCGGATGCCCTGCTTCAGCGAGTAGCAGAATACCGGGTCGCCGAAATAGGCAATGTTGGAGACGTACTTCGTTTCCTTCGGCGTAGCAGTCATGCCGATCTGCGTTGCCGAGGAGAAATATTCGAGGATTTCGCGCCAGGCGGAGTCCTCGGCCGCACTGCCCCGGTGGCATTCGTCGATGACGATCAGATCAAAGAAACCAGGCGAGAACTCACGGAACAGCTTCTGTCGTTCCTCCGGCCCGGTGATTGCCTGATAGAGGCCGAGATAGATCTCATAGGCTGTATCGATGCGCCGGTGGGTATCGAACGCGGTGGTAATATCGACGCTGCTACCGTCGTCGCGTTCGATGGTCTTCGATTTGGTCGATAGCTTTGCCATCGTTCCGCCGAAGGGGCGGAAGTCGTTGACCATCGTCTGATCTATCAGCACGTTGCGGTCGGCGAGATAGAGAACACGCTTGGCCCGGCCCGCCTTCCACAGTCGCCAGATAATCTGGAATGCGGTGTATGTCTTGCCGGTGCCGGTCGCCATGACAAGCAACACGCGGTCCTGCCCTTTGGCGATAGCCTCGATCGCGGCGTTGATGGCGTTTGCCTGGTAATAGCGCGGTGCCTTGCCGCTGCCGTCCGCGTAGTAGTCCTGAAGCACGATCTCCTCAGCATCAGGCGTCAGCCCTTTCCAGGTCCGGTAGCGTGCCCACAGGTCGGCTGGCGCAGGGAAAGCGTCGAGGGAGAGGTTTGCCTCGCGCGGCGTGCTAGCGCCGGTCCGGTCGTGTAAGACGAAGCTGTCGCCGTTGGACGAGAACACAAAGGGGATGTTCAGTGTCTCGGCATAGTCGAGCGCCTGCTGAATGCCGTCGCCAACGCTATGGGAATTGTCCTTCGCCTCGATGAGCGCGATCGGGATGTTGGGCTTGTAGTAAAGGATGTAGTCGGCACGCTTGGCCTGTCCGCGCGTAACGAGCTTGCCGCGCACGATGATGCGCCCCTTGGTGAAGCTCACCTCCTCTCGGATCTGTAGCATTTCGTCCCACCCGGCCTTGCGAAGGGCGGGCGTGATGAACTTGGTGCAGATGTCACGTTCCGAGAGGCTTCGTTTGTCCATCCGGTTATCCGGGATTTGCCCGGTCATACATCTGAAGAATCCGGGACGGGGCGGTGAAGCGTACGGATCCTACAAAGTTTTTGACATCAGCCCGTGGCACCCCGGTCTTCACTAGATATCGCGCAAAAATACCCGACCATTTCTGGTATGAAAATCCTGAAGAGGGATGCTGACTATAGAAATAAGAAAAATTCTGACCTTCCGCATAATATAAATCATCCTCATTTCTATAATTCGATATCTCTCCTTCTTCCAAAAATGCGCTCCATACCTGTTCACCGAATAGTATGACATGCGTCGGCGCCACTTCCTCCAGGACGGCACGCATCGCAGGAACGCAGGACTTAAGATCAGCCGCGGGCGCAGACACTCGCGACGCTCCGAGCGGGTACTGAAGCAGATTGGCAAAGCCGATCCGATCGAAGAACGCCGACCAATCGACATAGTCGCGGTGCATTCCGGTAGCCAATTGGATGCAGTTTGTAAAAAATCGAAGCCCCCCCTCGTTTAGTACCCGCTCGACGACTTCTATCGTGAGGCCGGGGTTAAGTCCCTGCTCACCGAGCAGGTCATCTCCGTAGTGCGAATTCCCCACAAAAAACAAACGCAGTCGCTGCGAGTTGAAATCAGCGCCCACCCACGGTTCGTATACGAGCCCGTCAATGCGCCCCACAAATGCTCGTCCCCCCGGCTCCATTCCCATACCGATCACACCAACGGTTGCTCCTGATCTAGCCGCATGCAACTTAGACTGGCGACATCGAGAACCTCAAGCACTGTATGGTTTGAACAAGCGTAGCCGATATCCGTTCGGTACTGCGATGCCATCTCGGCTCTCCGCGTTACGACACTTGCGCTGGGTCAGTCACATCGCCTCATCAATTACCGGGCGCTTCTGCCAGGTCATTCCCCCTCTCAGTCCGGCGCCACCAACGTTGCTATGAGCTTCAGATACTGATCTGGCCTAGTCGTTCGAATCTTCTCGAGCGCTGCGGTAACATGGTCGCGATCGCCTTCCTCTAGCGCCTTCAGAAACATCTCGCCGGCCATGCTTTTGGACGCCATTCTGCGACTGCGACGACTTCGTGCTGTCATAATATCTCACCCACCCAAAGCAGCCTGCCGACGCCTACTCGATCTCCTCAACAAGCGCCTTCATGACCCGAACCAGCGACGCCACGTCCCTTCGTTGCTGGATCGCTTCAACCGTGTAGTGCCCGTGCTTGAAGGCGTTCCGGTTACCCTTTGGTGCCCCCGGCGACGCTCCACCATGCATGCGACATCGCCCGTTAGGCATCGCCGGCGACCGGCACGGGTTCCCGCTCCGCGTCCGGGCTCCGCATCGCGGGCTCAGGTGCATGGACAATCTGCTTTGCATGGGGTTGATCCTCGCTTTTCCCGAGAGCCCCACCCCCCGGTGCCTCGACGGTCCCGACAACGGCCTGTCCCCCCGAGTGGACATGGACGTGCTCTACCGTCACCTTCTGCTGGCCCTTGCCGCGGTGCTTGTTGAGAGCATCAAGCAGGGTAGTCCAGGTGCGAGATAGTCTGTTCGCCTGGTTGAGGTTCTCCCGGCGCCCCTCGAAGGTCTGCTCGCCAATCATGGCGCGGCGGTAGCACTCCATGGCCGCACTGTGCGCTGCGATCAGCTGCGCCGCGATCATGCCTTCGAGTTCGTCCCTTGGACCAATACCCATCATTCCCGTGATAGCCGCGCCATGCTGAATTTCGCGAGAAGCTTTGTCGGAGTGGCCAAGCCAAAGAGACTGAGCCGCCTGATTGGCCAGAACATTGTTCCAGCTATCCGACTTCGAACCGCCAATCTGCTTGAGACGGCCCTCCATGTCCTCGGGATCGCCAACTCGGATCTCCTTCGGCTTCTTGTTCCCGGAAGCAGTTTTCTTCGTACTCATCGGTATTGGTCTCGCTGGTGTCAGCCGATTGTGGTAATATAATACCACATTCTCTGCGACCTGTAGACCAGCGGGTCCGTTAAGTGGCTGGCGATTGCAGTATCCAGCTACCTCGACTCACCAATGGAAAGCGGACTCGAAAGAGCGACAAGGGGAAGTCTGAAGTGATCCAGGAGCGGGCGTAGGCACGAGGTCAGCTCTCGGCCCAAAGTTGACGACAAAGGCTGTACCGTCAATGGCCGCTTCGCGCCTCTAATCGGTCGTTGAGAAGCTGCTATCCACCGCCCAAGAGCTGGCGTTGACGCCAAGCGCGAGCGCGGCCGATATCGGGAAGGTAGCGGACCGGCGGATTCGGGAGGCTTGGCGAGTAAAGCTGTCGTTCACATAGCCAACGCTTCGACGGCAATTCCAAGCCGCCTAAGCCGCGACCGCCGGATCATCTACAGGCACCACGGCGACGATGTTCTCGGCCGGCACGTCGCGGCTGATCATGATGTCCCAGCCGTAGTCCATGGCTTCCCAGTCGCCCTCGTGCTGCAGGTGCAGCTCGATCATGGATTGCGGCAGCCGGCCCTGAGTGAATGTGCACCAGCCATATGCCGAGTAACGGATGATCACCACGGCAGGCATCCCAAGCTGCTTGAGCCTTTGCTCCAGCTTACCACGGGCGTAGCCAGCGATGCGTTCGAGGGCTTCGCCCCCATAGGATTCGTAGAAGACGTCGCAGCCGCCATCGTGAAGTGATGCGCGGTGCGGCGTAGCCCATACGGCGCCCTGACGATTGATGAAGAAGCTGTCCGTCTGGAGCATTTTGGTCACGGCTGCGTCGACCTCCGCCAGCTCTTCGACGGCACCGGCTTCTTGGAGGTGCCCCTTGAGGCGCTCGACATGATGCTCGAGGTTGAGCATCTTGAGCCCGTCCTTCCGGACGTCGTGGAAGTCGATCAGTCTCGTCGCGTGGAAGGCGACCAGCTCACGCTCAGCCATAACCTTCTCGATCAGAGCCTTTGCCTCGTCCCACCGCGGCATTGTTGGCGCATCGTTCATGATGCGGTAGGTGCTCGGCGAAAGCGTATATTTGTGGTCCTCCTCTCGCTCGGCGCGCAACTCCTTTGAGTGTGCAGTCAGGAACGCGGTCACCTCAATCGGCCACGTCGCGATCTTGTCCATGTCGACGGGGTGCATGTGCGGCCTCCTAAGTTCGCGCAGCGAGGGTTTCCCATGCCTCGCGATAGGGCTCAAACCAGCCGGAGCTGCAGCCGATCAACAACCCCTTGCGTTCGAAGTCAGGCAGGAAGCGACGGAAATTGGTATCGCTGTGCACTTGCCCCCTCGCTCCAGGAGTCTTCAACCAAGCTAGGTGCGATCGCCTTATCACGTCGGCGACCAATTTGCTTGGCACAACGAAACATGCAGGCGGAGCCGTCAGGGACTTCCCAAAATCGAGAAATGAATAGAACAGCCCTGGGGAACTGATCGACTCGTGTTTATTACTCATGTGCCAGCCGCCGTCGCTGCCCTGTCGACGCGTGACTTGATCTGCACAGCCCAGAGGCGGTCGCCGATGTCGTCCGTCACTACGATATCGCAGTTCGGCACACCGACCGGCGCTAGTGCAGCGATGAAGCCGTGGCGCAGCAACAGCGACATCACGTAGTGCTCGCCGGCAGCGCCGAGCAGGGTAGATGCAGCGACCAAGTCATGCCTCCTAGGAAAGGGAGTTCAGTTCCTGGAGCATCTTCTCATCGATCTCGACCACTGTCGCAGGCTCGCAGAGCCGGGTAATTGGCAGGCTCTAGGCTGAGATAGGGGCAATCCGAGCGACCGCGATGGGATCGCGAGCTGCCGATTCGTTCCAGCAGCGTGAATGGCAGCTATCGCCGGCCGGCAAGCTAGAGGCTGCCCGACCGCTCCCGGCCCGAAGCTGACATCCGGTTGCGATTGGATGAATGACTGCTTTGCGTCCCACTTTGGTCGCTGAGAGACGCCTTGCAGTTTACCGAAAGCTAACCTCACTGTGGCGACACTCAAGGCCGCCCAGGGCCAACAGCGGTCCAATCCGCCAGTTTACCCTTGGCAACGCAAAGCGAATTTCCGGTGCTCGGCGATGCGAAGTCGAAGTCGGCCGTTTGAGGCGCACGACTCGGCCCTCACAACGGAGACTGCCACCACATAGGCAACTGGACAGCAAAACACCGACGCAACTGCCGCAAACGTCAGCAGACGCCCTCGACACGTTGCTGCGCTAGTGTAGCGTAGTCGCACCTGCTATCAGGTCGACTTTGCCTTACAGGACCGTTTAGCGCTAAAGGAACGAGTGAACCATTAGCCGACCAACGTTCTTCGCGCCAAGCCATTTTTCGTCAAACAGGTCCCGCGCGACCGGGACATCATCTTGGAATGTCAGGCAGACGACCAACTGAATGCCGTTGTTGTCGTCGGCGCCGAGCATCCTCAGCATGATCGACTTGCCTTCGGAATCGAGGCGGCCCGACACTGTGGTATCGACTATAACTAGCCATGGGGCCGGACGCCGATCGAGCGTGCAAAGCTTAGTGACAAGGGCAAGGATGATACGCCACTCTTCAGAGGTACTAAGACTTCCTGGTGGTAGATAGAAGGAACGCCCAGGCAGAGCGATCTCGATCTTCCGATCCCCCGTGCGCAGAAATTTGCATGCATAGCCACTAGAGACAAAGAAATCGTCCCGGAGAGAGTTCCAGATCACGTCCTCCGGTAGCCTGAATTGCCGAGCAAGGTTCGAAAGGGCCTGCTCGAATGAAGGGTTCGGACTGCCGCGAAGTTCTTCATCCAGCAAAATGGTCGGGTACAGCGAGGTTGGCCATGAGGACGATATCGCACCGTTGACCTCAATCTGAAAGTGACACGCAACTACCTTTACGTCATCACTGCCGGCGGCCTCTCCGTCCTCCTGCTCTTCCGACGGGTCCTCGTCTTCCTCGTCTTCCTCGACTTCGCTGGCTGAGTCGAACGGGCGAAACCGCTCTGTGAGTTTAACGGTCGTCATGTCGTCGCCTTTTACGACTGCCGTCTCGATCGATGCATCTCCCTCTAAGGCGGCGCCGAACCGCCACCGCTCCGCAAACTGACTAAACAACGGCTCACCCGAGAATGCGGCTAGCGTTTGGCAGACCGTGCTCTTCCCCGAACTGTTGTCGCCGACGACCACGTTCACCCGGCCGAGCTTCATCTCTGCGCGCTCCTGAAAAGGCCCAATGTTTGTGATTCGGAGGACTGAAACGCCAGCATGAGGATGTGTCGGGCCGTTGGCAACACGCCGAAAGACCCAGTCCTCGTGCTGCGTTTTCCAGCGCCGCAACTCAGAGTCAGTATGCTTGCTGGCGTTATCGTCGACGAGCTTTGCATGGGTCTGGCACATCCAGACGCCATTGTTGACGTCACTCCGCTCCTCCGGAGACAGGTATTTGTCGTAGCGAGGCCCGTTCTTGTTTGCGGCGGTGATGTGTGCTCCCACGCCAACCATGCTGAGACCGGATTTCCTGTCTTCCGACGGACCTACAGTCAGTCGCCTGCAGCCGGGAAAAGCGCAAACGTAGCCGGACCTGCCAGCCAGTTCGCGCAGCGTCGCTGGAGAGAAGTCGTCCCGGTCGTCGTCATCCTCTTTGCCGTTCACGGTGTCTCCAGGTGGCCCGCGTGTGAACTAGATCTGCTTAACGTGAAGGGCCTAGTACGGCCGCAGCGGAAGCTCGATACCAAAGGTTTCATATTAGTTCGCGCCGGATTACGCGAATGACCGTGCCGCCTTAGCCTTCACCTGCACTGCGATGAGCTTCGCCAACGGGTGGTTGCCCTCCATGATCTCGGCAATGCCGTCCATCCCTATTTCCAAGTGCGACCGCCCGTCGAACTGAAACCCTATGTTCAGGAATTTAAGCTTGACGGCGGCCTCGCCGATTTCACCAAGAACCTGATTCTTAGCAATCTGCTTGGCCATGGTGAAACTATAGAACATTGAAAAGACTTAAACAGCATGGCTCCGCATTCAATAATCGCCATCACAATCTCGATAGTGAGCGGGTCATGAGCCCGCAAATCAAAGCCGAAACGGAATGGCCGGTTCCGAAACATTCCATCCCGGAACCGGACGGTCTGCCTACGGCCCGACTCCGGCCATTCATTCAACTTGTAGCGAACGACAGCTTCCCGCCCGTACTTGCCATCGATGCGGCGCGGCAGAGGTCCGCAATGGGACCATATGCGGACATGATGCGGTTTGATGGAGGCTCAACCGAAAGAAGGTCAAGAACCGTCCCCAACTATCGGTTATCCGAGCGATGGCGCTCCAATCCCTAGGAGCGCGAGTTCCTGCCGGGCCTGATCGCGGCGGCTCTCGTGCCAGTCGTTCCAGCACTCCGGATGAAGCCACGTTTGGCCGTATCCGTCAGTGCCGAATGGAACCACGGTATGTCCACCGTTCTCCGACTTGCCGCACCAGGCGCAGCGACCGGGATGAGATTGCTGCGGGTGACGGTTCACCCACTCGACTACACAACACTCCAATGCACGAGCCTCGGCCTGCGGTCGGGTCTCCCCGCCGTCGAACTCGGCGATGCCGGCGCGCTCGTCGAAGAAAGCTCTCCAGTCTTCGGCTGACCAGTCCTCGTTCTCCCGACGAACCAACGCTGCGACTTCCGCCTTGTGCGAACGAATACGGGCGACCAGTTCGTCGGGCGGCTGGATGGGTGCTCTCAGCTTCAGTCGGCCTCCCTCGGCGGTGATTTCGACGCCATAGTTTCGGGCGGATTTGAGGATGTCGACGGCAGCGCTCATACCTCTGCCTCCCAAGGTTCGCCGGATCTATCCGCCACACCGCCACAAGCTAATGATACTGCGGCTTTTCTCGGTTTCGTATCCGCCACAAGGCTGAGCGATGTGGCGGATGGATTTGCGCCAGAAGCCAGGGATTCCGAGGGTTGTGGCGGTGTGGCGGATACGGGCGGGAGGTATC
>CAJQNW010000334.1 GCA_905479765.1 uncultured Tepidamorphus sp.
GCTCGTCTTCCTTGCTGTTCCTGCCGCGCTGGTCGTCGCCTATGGCGTCGCCCGCGTCCTGATGGCGGGATTTACCCAGCTTCGCGATGCGCTGTTCGCCAAGGTCGGCCAGAACGCCGTCAGGACCTTGGCCTACAAGACCTTCGCGCATATGCACTCGCTGTCGCTGCGGTTCCATCTGCAGCGGCGTACCGGGGGACTGAGCCGCATCATCGAGCGCGGCACCAAGGGTATCGAGGAGATCGTGCGCCTGGCGATCCTGGCGCTGATCCCGACAATCCTCGAGTTCGTCCTGGTCGCGGTTGTCGTCGGCTTTCAGTTCGATCTCTTCTATGTCGGCGTTCTCATGGCGATGGTCGCGGTCTATCTCGGCTTCACGGTCTGGGCGAGCAACCGGCGCATCGCCATCCGCCGCATGATGAACGAGTCCGATAACGACGCCAGTTCGAAGGCCGTCGACAGCCTGCTCAACTACGAGACGGTCAAGTACTTCGGGAACGAGCGCATGGAGACTGAGCGCTTCGATTCCTCCATGGCCGGCTACGAGAAGGCTGCGATCCGCACCTGGACCTCGCTTGCGGTGCTGAACGGCGGCCAGGCGATCATCTTCACCATCGGCATGACGACCTGCATGGTCATGTCGGCGCGCGCCGTCATGGCGGGAACCCAGAGCGCCGGCGACTTCGTCATGATCAATGCGCTGCTGATCCAGCTCTACATGCCGCTCAATTTCCTCGGCACGCTCTACCGCGAGCTTAAGCAGGGCCTCGTCGACATCGAGACGATGTTCGACCTGCTAGATCAGGAGCCGGAAATCGAGGACAAGCCCGGTGCGAAACCGCTCAAGGTGAGCGACGGGGCGATCCGGTTCGAGGATGTCCGGTTCCACTACGATCACGACCGGCCGATCCTCAAGGGGATCAGTTTCGAGGTGCCTGCGGGTCACACGGTCGCGATCGTCGGTCCCAGCGGCGCCGGCAAATCGACGATTTCGCGCATCCTGTTCCGCTTCTACGACATCACCGGCGGTCGCGTGACGATCGACGGACAGGATATCCGCGACGTCACGCAGGATTCGCTGCGCCACGCGATCGGCATGGTTCCGCAGGATACGGTGCTGTTCAACGACACCATCCGCTACAACATCGCTTACGGTCGGCCGTCGGCGGGCCGCGGCGAAGTCGAGGAAGCCGCGAGGCTGGCCCAGATCGACGGTTTTATCGAGCAGTTGCCGCAGGGCTACGACACGGAAGTCGGCGAGCGCGGCCTCAAGCTGTCAGGCGGCGAGAAGCAGCGCGTCGCCATTGCGCGCACGATCCTGAAGAGCCCGCCGATCCTGATTCTCGACGAGGCGACGTCGGCGCTCGACACGCACACCGAAAAGGAAATCCAGACGGCTCTCGGCGCGATATCGCGTGGCCGCACGGCTCTGGTGATCGCGCACCGGCTGTCGACCATCGTCGACGCCGACGAAATCATCGTTCTGGAGAAGGGCAGGATCGTCGAGAAGGGCACCCATCACGTGCTGCTCGCCGAGAATGGTGTCTATGCCGGCATGTGGAACCGCCAGCGCGAGGCCGCCGAGGCCGCCGAACGGCTCCAGGAGACCGTGGAGGGCGATACGGAGGGGTATCTCGACATCAACCGTCACGCCAGGCTCGACTATGTGACGCCATCCGGGGATGATGAGGCATGATCGATTCTGTTGTCTCCGCCATCCGCAATGCCTTCGTGCCCGTGCACCGCGAGGGTTATCCGTTCATCGCCATCTGCGCAGTTGCCGCGCTGATCCTGTTCCTGCTGTCCTCGCCGCTGGCCTGGCTGGCGGTGCTGATCGGCTGCTGGGTCGCTTACTTTTTCCGCGATCCGCCGCGCGTCACACCGGTCGCGCCAGGCCTCGTCATCAGTGGCGCCGACGGGCAGGTCTCCTCGGTCGGTGACGCCGTGCCGCCGCCGGAGCTTGGCCTAGGCGACAAGCCGTTGCAGCGCATTTCGGTTTTCATGAACGTCTTCAACGTCCATGTGAACCGCGCCCCGGTCGCCGGCAAGATTGTGAAAATCGCTTATAAACCGGGAATTTTCCTCAATGCCGAGCTGGACAAGGCCAGCGAGGACAACGAGCGCAACGGCCTGCTGATCGAGATAGAGGACGGTAAGCAGATCGGCGTGGTCCAGATCGCCGGTCTCGTTGCCCGCCGCATCGTCAGCTTCGTTACGGAAGGCGACAATGTGATGGCCGGCGACCGGTTCGGCCTGATCCGCTTCGGCAGCCGCGTCGACATCTACCTGCCGCGTGGCGCCCGCGCGCTCGTCACCGTCGGCCAGACGGCGATCGCCGGCGAGACCGTCGTCGCCCAGCTTACGGCGGCCAAGGGCGCAAAAGCCGCGGGAGCCGACCGTACGTATCGCGTAACGTGAGCCGATGTTCGCTCATGACCGGCGCTCCCGGCTAGGGTAAGGTCCGCGCCATGTCGATGCCGTTCCCCCCCTTTGACCCGGACGAACCCAACGGGACCAGGCGCCGCAGCCTGCGCCGGATACCCGTGCGCCAGCTCCTGCCCAGCATGATCACGCTGCTGGCGCTGTGCAGCGGCCTGACCTCGATCCGCATGAGCTACGAGGACCGCTTCGACATCGCCATCGCGGCCATTGTGCTGGCGGCCGTGCTGGATGCGCTGGACGGGCGGGTTGCGCGGATCCTGAAGTCGACCTCGCGCTTCGGCGCGGAACTGGATTCCCTTGCCGATTTCGTCAATTTCGGCGTCGCGCCCTCCATCCTGCTCTACGCTTGGCTGCTCGATGGTCTCGGCAATATCGGCTGGATCACGGGTCTGGTCTTTTCCGTTTGCGCAGCGCTCAGGCTCGCCCGGTTCAATGTCGCCCTCGACGACCGCGACCGGCCTGCATGGGAAGGGCGGTTCTTTACCGGAGTGCCCGCGCCTGCCGGGGCATTGACGTTGCTGCTGCCGGTGTATTTGCAGTTGGCCGGCTTGCCGGAGTTCGAAGCCGGCGCACCGGTGGTGCTGGTCTATGAACTGGTGATCGGCTTCCTGATGGTCTCCCGCCTGCCGACCTACTCGGGCAAGCAGATGGGCGAGCGCGTGTCGCGCGAGATGGTGCTGCCGATCTTCGTGGCGGTGATCCTGGTGGTGGCGCTGCTGATCGCCTTTCCGTGGCAGGTACTGACCGCCGGAACGCTGATCTATCTGGCGGCGCTGCCGATGGCATTTTCATCGCATCGCAAGGCCGCAGCCCGCGCCGCGGCGCAGGCGAAGCCGGATAGCGCGAAGACGGTGGCGGGTGCCGAACCTCCGGCCGCCGGAGAGTCTCGGCACCGAGACGCTACATAAGGCAGTACTTGCCGCAACGGCAGGTCAATTCTGCCCAGTTTGATCTTCCAACGCCCTGAGTCCGTATTTGCACTGAAGAATTTCCTGGCACGCTGATTGCAATCGGCGGATCTGAATACAATCAGCGCGCGGGAAATTCGATGCAGATAACCAACAGCGCCAGCTCAGCAAATTACACGGCAGCCGCAGCGGCTGCTTATGCCAAATCCTCCAATGGGGCGGCGTCAGGTCAGGGAGGCGGCGAACAAGGGCAGGGAGCGACTATCGTGACCGTGTCCGATGCTGCTCGCGCCGCCTTGGCAGCGACCGAGACGACCTCCGAGACGATCACCTTCGCCGAGGTTGTCACGCAATCCCGTGTCCGCCTCAACGAGTTACTCGACGAAGCGGGCCGCAGCTCTCCGATGAAAGATGGCAGGCTCGCCCTTGATATGAGCAGCCTCGGCCAGCGAGACCTCTACGCCATTTCTACGACGGACGACGGCTTGTTCACCAGCGACGAACGTACGGCGGCTGGCCTGGAACTCAGCCGCCGGTTCGCGCTGGCCCTGTCGGGACCGTCAGGCGTCAGCGAGGTGACGGGGGACTATCGTGTCGTCTACAACGCCGCGGCCGACTATCTGGATTCGCAAAGTGCGGAACAGAAGGCGGAAGCGGACTGGATTGCGGCGCGCGAAGCGGTTGCCAAGGCTATCAAGTCGCTCGCGGCGGATCCGAGTACCCCGCCTGCGGGGATCATGGACGATCCTGTCGCGGATTATCTCGCTTTCCTGGATCAAGCCGACGACGACGCGACCGACACTGGCAGCCTTGCCGAAAACCTGCGTCAAGCGCTCGACAAGCGGTATCGGGAAGTCGAACAGGCGGGCCTGAACCCCACATTCCAGAAATCGACGGGGTCTGGCGGGTACATCGACCTGTCCGGATACGATGCGCGGGCGGTATCGGCGATGGCCCTGAACCAGGAGTCACTGTTCTCGGCCAGCGAAGTGCGGGTCGCCAGCGCGGAGATCAAGGCGCGCGGCCGTGCGGCGCTTTCAGCCGCATACAAGGATGCTGGGGAGAGCGGCGATCCGACCGCATTCTCGCGCAACATCGTTTCCTTGTTTTCGTCGATGTCTGCAGCCGAACGCCAGGCGGCCGGCTGGAGCAACTCGCTCTACGATGCCGCCATAGCGAATTACGAAACGAGCGCCAAACTGCTCAGCATGCTGTCGAACGCGGGGTCCGCTGGATCGCAAACGGGCTGGTTTTCGAGTTGAGCCATTAGCGGCAATCGGATCGCGGCGGCAACACTAGGCGCTTTTGCAGTGCGGGGAAGCGCGGCGCGCTATTCCGCCGCCTCGGGCAGGGCCGGCTTGATGCTAGGCCGCGGCAGGTCGTCCTGCTTCACCTTGCCGTTCGATTTCCGTTCGCGCCAGTTGTTCCAGCGTTCCGTCCAGACCGACGGCATGGCCAGCATCGTGGGAATGACGATCAGCGTCAGCAGGGTCGAGAAGCCGAGGCCGAAGATCACCGCAGTCGACAACTGCACCCACCAGATCGACGTGATGCCGCCGACCTGGATAACGCGGTCGAAGAAGTTGAAATTGATCTGCAGCGCCATCGGCACCAGGCCCATGATCGTCGTGATCGTGGTCAGCAGGATCGGCCGCAGGCGCTGGGCGCAGGTCTTCAGAACCGCGTCCAGCGCGGGAATTCCCAGCTCCCGGTGTATATGGTTGTAGGTGTCGATCAGCACGATGGCGTTGTTGACGACGATACCCGCCAGCGCGACGACACCCGTGCCCGTCATGATCACCGAGAATTTCTGACCGGTCGCCAGCATGCCGATCAACACGCCGACCACCGACATGATCACCGTCGAGAGGGTCAGGATCGTCTGGTAGAACGAGTTGAACTGGGTGACCAGGATCACGAACATGATAAACAGCGAGGCCATCGCCGCCTTGCCGAGGAAGGCCTGGGCTTCCTTCTGTTCCTCGTCGGCGCCGCGGAACCGGTACGACACGCCCACCGGGAAGTCCTGTTCGTCCAGCCAGGCTTCGAGCTCGCGCACTTTGTCGTCGGGCAGAATACCCTGTTCCGTCAGCACGTTGGCTTTTACTTCCATCGAGAAGCGGCCATTCTGGCGGGTGATGCTCGAGACTTTCGGCTGGGCATCACGCTCGACGAAATTGCGGATCGGCACGAGGCCTGACGGTGTCTGGAGGCGCAAGGTGTCGAGGCGATCGATCGAGCGCTCGTCCTCGGGCAGTCGAACGCGGATCTCGATTTCGTCGTCGGAATCGTCGGGCCGGTACTTGCCGACCAGGATGCCGTTGGTGACAAGCTGGATCATCGCCCCGACGGAGGCGACGTCGGCGCCGAACCGGCCGGCTTCCGCGCGATCGACTTCCAGTTCCCATTCGATACCCGGCAGCGAGCGGCTGTCCTCGATATCGCGCAAACCGGTCATATCGGTCTCGAGATGCCGACGGACGGTCGCGGCCATTTCCTTGACCGTCGCATAGTCGTTCGCCGTCAGTTCGAGCCGCACGTCCTTGCCTGTGGGCGGACCTCCCTCGATCTTGCGGATCTCGGTGATGATTCCGGCGATCGGCGCGGTGCGCTCGCGTATCTCGGCGAAGATATCGGCTGCCTTGCGTCGGCAGCAGTAATTCGAAAGCTCGATCATCAATTCGCCGATGACGTCGTTCGGCTTGTCCTGCACGCCGCCAAGCTGCACGCCGTTGCCGCCGGACGAAGTTCCGATGGTCGAGAACAGCGCCTTGATGCCGGAGACCTGAAGGATCTCCTGTTCCACTTCGTCGACGAGAGTGAGCTGCTCCTCGGCCGACAGGTTGCCGCGTCCGCGCACCAGCACGATCACCTGCTCGGGTTCCTCATCGACGAAGAACTCGACGCCGGCGCTGTGCTCGCCGAAGTACGAGAACACCATGAAGGTGACACCTATGGCACCCGCGATGACGGCGATGTTGCCGAGCGGATTGCCGGCGACGCGCTTCAGGAACCGGACATAGACGCCGGTGAAGCCGCGGATCTCGGAGTAGTCGACGTGGGAATCGCCGGAAAGCTTGCGCGCCTCCTCGATATCCTCGGGCCGTGCCGCCGTCTTGCCGAACAGGCCGCCGAGCACGGGCAGGAAGACCATCGCGGTGAGCAGCGCCGCCGATAGCACGATGATCACCATCACCGGCAGATAGCTCATGAACTCGCCTGAAACACCCGGCCACAGCAGCATCGGCAGGAAGGCAGCCAGCGTCGTGGCGGTGGACGAGAAGATCGGCCAGAACATGCGCTGCGCCGCGCGCGTATAGGCCTCGCGCCGGTGCATGCCCTCGGCCATCTTCCGGTCGGCGTATTCGACGATGACGATGGCGCCGTCGACGAGCATGCCGACCGTCAGCACAAGGCCGAACATGACCATCATGTTCACCGTCATGCCGAGCAGGCCGACAATCAGGAAGCCGATCAGGAACGAGGTCGGGATGGCCAGTCCGATCAGGATCGCCGAGCGCATCCCAAGGGCTGCCACCACCACGATCATGACCAGCGCGATTGCGGTCATGATCGAGGATTGTAGCGAACTTTGCACTTCGGTGATGAAAGAGGACTGGTCCAGCGTGAAGCCGACATCGATGGTGCTGGGCCAATCGGCGGTTGCTTCCGCGACGACCCGGCGAACCTCGGTGTTGTTCTCGATGATATTGGTGCCGATCCGCTTGACCACCTGGACGGCGATCGCCGGTTTGCCGTTGAAGCGGCTGTACGCGGCGGCGTCGACGAAGGTGCGGCGTACCTCGGCGATATCGGACAGGGTAACCACCGCGTCGCCGTCCACCTTGATCGGCAGGCCGAACACGTCTTGTGCGGTCTGGAAAAGGCCGGGCACCTTGACGTTGAACTTGCCCGCGCCGTCATCCAGAAACCCGGCTGGAACGAGCTGGTTGTTGGCCGAAACCGTGCGGATCAGCTGTTCCTGGGTAATGCCGTAGGATTCCATCCGAGTGGCGTCGATCACCACCTCGAGCAGTTCCTCCCGATGCCCGGCCAGATTGGCCTCGAGCACGGTTGGAATGCCCTCGATCTCGTCCTGCAGGCGTCGCGCGTGGCGCAAAAGCGTGCGTTCGGGAACGTTGCCCGACAGCGTCACGACAATGGTGGGAAGCAGCGAGAAGTTGGTTTCGAAAACCTGCGGTTCGTCGGCGTCGGCGGGCAGATCGGCCTTGGCCTGATCGACTTTAGCGCGCACGTCCGCGAGCGCTGCATCCTTGTCGAAGTCGATGTTGAATTCCAGCACGATGGCGCCGTGGCCTTCGCTGGCGATGCCGGAGATTTCCTTTAGGCCGTCGAGACCGCGCAACTGGGTTTCCAGCGGCCGGACCAGGAGGCGCTCGGAATCCTCCGGCGAAATGCCCTGCTGGCTCACCGAGACGTAGAAGACCGGAACGTC
>CAJQNW010000335.1 GCA_905479765.1 uncultured Tepidamorphus sp.
CACCGTCAATCTGTCCTTCCAGGGCGAATTTACGCGGTTCGAAAACCTTGCCGCGGATACACGGCTGCCGGAACGGATCGAATGAACGATCGGACAGCCGGTGTCGCGGGCGATCTTCAGCATTTCGAGGTCGCTGGCCGCCTGACGATCGATCTCGCCGCGCTGAAGGCGAACTGGCTGGCATTGGCCCGCCGGGCGGAGCCCGCCGAAGCCGCCGCTGTCGTCAAGGCCGACGCCTACGGGCTCGGTATCGAGCGCGTCGTTCCCGCCCTCTCTGCCGCCGGCTGCAAGACCTTCTTCGTGGCGATCCTGTCGGAAGCCCGCCGGGTCCGCGCCGTCGCGCCGGATGCGACCGTCTATGTGCTGGAGGGGCCGGCGTTCGGGGCGGCGCCGGTCTTTCGCGATTTCTCGTTGCGCCCGGTGCTCGGTAGCCTCGATGAAATCGGGCATTGGGCTGCGTACTGCCGGGAAATCAGCCAGCCCTTGGCAGCGGCCGTCCATATCGACACCGGCATGACACGGCTCGGTCTGACGCCCGGTGAAGCGGAGGAAATCGCGGGCGATCCAACCCACTTCGACGATTTCCGGCTGGCGCTCGTGATGAGCCACCTGGCTTGCGCCGACGTACCCGGCAATCCGATGAACGGCCGGCAACTGCGCCAGTTCCAGGCGGTGCGGCGTCACTTGCCCGAGGCGCCGGCGTCGCTGGCCAATTCGGCCGGCACGCTGATCGGGGGCGACTACCGGTTCGATCTGGTGCGCCCGGGCGTCGCCATCTATGGCGGACGCGCGATTGCCACGGGCGACAATCCCATGCGTCCGGTCGTAACCGTCGAGGCCCGTATCATCCGTATCCGTGAAGCCGCCGCCGGGACGCCCGTGGGCTATGGCGCGGTGGAAACGCTGAAGCGGGACAGCCGCCTGGCGATCCTGTCTGCAGGCTATGCCGACGGCTATATTCGCGCCGCGGGGTCGACCGACGAGCGGCCCGGAGCGGATGTCACGATTAATGGGCGCGCCGCGCCGGTGGTTGGCCGCGTGTCGATGGATCTGCTTGCCGTCGACATAACGGAATTTGAGGAAAACTCCGTTCAAACAGGTGATTATGCGGAATTGCTCGGAAAGCAGTTCACCGTCGATGACCTGGCCGACCGGGCCGGCACAATCGGCTACGAGGTCCTGACCAACCTCGGCCGGCGGTTTCAGCACATCGTGAAAGACGACTGAGGACAGACAGGATGGCCCGGCGCTCCTCCCAGTACATCTGCCAGGCCTGCGGCGCGGTCAGCCCGAAGTGGGCGGGCCGCTGCGAAGCCTGCGGGACATGGAACAGCCTGGTCGAGGAATCCGGCGGAGGTCCCCTCGCCGCGCCGGGCCTTAAGCCCGGCAAGGGGCGGGTCGTCGAACTGCAGCCGCTGGCGGGCACCGCGGAAGACGCGCCGCGCACGCCCAGCGGCATGGGCGAACTGGACCGGGTCACCGGTGGCGGATTCGTGCGCGGGTCGGCCATCCTGATCGGCGGCGATCCGGGCATCGGCAAGTCGACCTTGCTGATCCAGGCCGCCGCCGCCGTCGCCTCGACCGGCGGCAAGGTCGTCTATGTGTCGGGTGAAGAGGCGATCGGTCAGATCCGTCTGCGGGCCGAACGGCTCGCGCTGGGCGACGCCGCCGTTTCGCTCGCGGCCGAAACCCGGATCGAGGATATCCTTGCGACCGTGTCCTCCGGTCCGCCGCCCGACGTGCTGATCATCGATTCGATCCAGACCATGTGGACCGACGCGGTCGATTCGACGCCGGGGACGGTCACCCAGATCCGCGCGACCGCCCAATCGCTGATCCGCTTCGCCAAGAAGAGCGGGACGACGGTGATCCTTGTCGGGCACGTCACCAAGGACGGACAGATCGCCGGGCCGCGCGTCGTCGAGCACATGGTAGACGCCGTGCTCTATTTCGAAGGCGACGGCGCGCATCGGTTCCGGATCCTGCGGTCGGTGAAGAACCGATTCGGCGCGACCGACGAGATCGGCGTCTTCGAGATGTCCGGGCGCGGACTGATCGAGGTGCCGAACCCGTCTGCCCTGTTCCTCGGTGACCGGGATGCCGCGAGCCCGGGCGCAGCGGTATTCGCCGGCATGGAAGGCACCCGCCCGCTGCTGGTCGAAATGCAGGCGCTCGTGGCCCCCTCGCCGCTCGGCACGCCACGGCGCGCCGTGGTGGGCTGGGATTCGAACCGGCTTTCGATGGTGCTGGCCGTCCTCGACGCGCACTGCGGCCTGAAGCTCAGCGGGCACGATATCTATCTGAATGTCGCCGGCGGCATGCGAATCATCGAGCCGGCCGCCGATCTTGCGGCCGCGGCGGCGCTGGTTTCATCGCTGGCACAAAATCCCTTGCCCTCGGATGCGGTTTTTTTCGGCGAAGTCAGCCTGTCGGGGGCCGTGCGCGCCGTGGCCCATGCCTCGGCCCGGCTGCGAGAGGCCCAGAAGCTCGGGTTTGCAAGGGCTGTGGCGCCTGCCGGGAACACCGCGGAGGCCGGCGACGCGCCGCCGATCCCGATCGAACCGGTCGATTCCCTGGCCGGATTGGTCGCCAGGATCGCCTCGGATGCGCGTGTTCGGCGCGACGAATAAGCTATCGCTGGGGATTGTTGGCGCGGGGCGTTTGCGCCATCTCGAAATTCGGCGTAATTAACGCCGGCTCGCACGGCCCGCGGAACGGAGGCTTCCCGCGAAAATGGTGATTACGGGGCTCGATTTCATAGTCGTAGCGGTGATGCTCATCTCCGCGCTGCTCGCCATGGTGCGCGGGCTGACGCGCGAGGTGCTGTCCATTGCATCGTGGGTCGTGGCCGCAGGCGCCACGCTCTACTTCTTTCCGCGCTTCCAGCAGGACGTGCGCGACTTGCTGCAGCCCAACTGGCTCGCGGACATTTCGCTGGCCGTCGGCATCTTCGTGATCACCCTGATCGTGGTGTCGTTCATCACGATGCGGATCTCGGATTTCATCCTGGACAGCCGCATCGGCGCGCTCGACCGGACGCTCGGATTCATTTTCGGGCTGTTCAGGGGTCTACTTCTCGTCGTGATCGCCTATATGTTCCTTGCCTGGCTCGTGCCGGTGGAGAACCAGCCGAACTGGATCCGCGACGCCCGTTCGGCGCCGATCCTGAAACAGACCGGTGACGCGATCATCGCGCTTTTGCCAGAGGATCCTGAAAAGGCGATCCTCGACAAGCTGCGCAATCGCGGCGGATCAGGCGAGGAAGCGCCCGCGCCCGAGGGTGAGGAGCCAGCCGGAGACGGCGAACCGACCGATGAGAGCTACAAGCCCTCCGAACAGCAGGGCCTGAACCAGTTGCTCGACAGTACGCGTGGCGCCAACCAGTAATGCGGGCTGGCGGGCACGTATGCCGCACGAGCCCGACCGGGAGCACCCGATGACCAGCCCTACCAGGGGTACCAGTTCGCTGCCCGACGACGCGGACGGCGACCTGCTTCGTGAAAAATGCGGCGTCTTTGGCGTTTTCGGCCACTCAGACGCCACAGCGTTTACAGCGCTCGGCCTGCATGCCCTGCAGCATCGCGGGCAGGAAGCGGCCGGCATCGTCAGTTTCGACGGTCAACACTTCCATTCCGAACGCCGGATGGGGCTCGTCGGCGACCACTTCACCAAGGCCAATATCATCGAACGCCTGGCCGGAGACTCCGCGATCGGCCATTGCCGGTATGCAACGACCGGCGACACCATCCTGCGCAACGTCCAGCCGCTCTATGCCGATCTCGCCGGCGGCGGCATTGCCGTCTGTCACAACGGCAACCTCACCAACGGACTGACGTTGCGCCGGCAGCTGATCCGCGACGGGGCGATCTGCCAGTCGACTTCCGACACGGAAGTCATCCTGCATCTCGTCGCCCGCAGCTCGAAGGCGCGGCTCGTCGACAAGTTCATCGAGGCACTCAGCCAGATCGAGGGCGCCTATTCGCTGGTCGCGCTGACCAACAAGAAACTGATCGGTGCCCGCGATCCCCTCGGCATCCGCCCGCTGGTCCTCGGCGATCTCGACGGCACGCCGATCCTGGCTTCGGAGACCTGCGCGCTCGACATCATCGGCGCGCGCTACGTCCGCGAGATAGAGAACGGTGAGGTCGTGGTGATCTCCAGGGACGGGATCGAATCGTACAAGCCCTTCCCGCCGCAAAGGGCGCGCCCCTGCATCTTCGAGTACATCTATTTTGCCCGGCCCGATTCCGTCGTCGGCGGAAAGAGCGTCTACGAGGTGCGCAAGCGCATGGGCGCGGAACTCGCCAGCGAGCAGGCAGTTCCCGCCGACGTCGTTGTGCCGGTTCCCGATTCGGGCGTGCCGGCGGCGATCGGCTATTCCCAAGCCTCCGGCATCCCGTTCGAGCTCGGCATTATCCGCAACCATTATGTCGGCCGCACCTTCATCGAACCGACCCAGCAGATCCGGGCGCTCGGCGTTCGCCTGAAACACAGCGCCAACCGCAGCCAGATTACGGGAAAGCGCATCATCCTCATCGATGACAGCCTGGTGCGCGGCACCACGTCGGCGCGCATCGTCCAGATGATCCGCGAGGCGGGGGCCAAGGAGGTGCACATGCGCATCGTCAGCCCGCCAATCACGCATCCCGACTATTATGGAATCGACATGCCGTCGAAGGAGAACCTGCTCGCCTCCCAGATGACGCGCGACGAGATGCGCCGGTTCATCGGCGCGGATACGCTGGAGTTCCTGTCGGTCGACGGCATCTACCGGGCGATGGGCCACAAACAGCGCGACGCCGCCGCGCCGCAATATACCGATCACTATTTCACCGGCGAGTATCCGACGCCACTGACCGACATGGCGGCGGCGGAACGCGACGAGCATCTTTCCCTTCTCGCCGAAACCGGATAGTTCCCGCCTTTATGGATCGTCGTCTAGAAAATCGCATAGCCGTCGTCACCGGCGCGTCGCGCGGTATCGGCCGAGCCGCCGCTGTCGCGCTCGCCCGAGAAGGCGCGCATGTCATTGCCATTGCCCGCACGGTCGGCGGCCTCGAAGAGCTCGACGACGAGATCCAGGCTGCCGGATCCAGCGCGACGCTGGTTCCCTTCAATCTTACCGATTTCGAGGCGATCGACCGTCTGGGCTCGGCGATCAACGAGCGCTGGGGCAAGCTCGACATCCTGGTGGGCAATGCCGGCATCGCCGGCGTGCTGACGCCGGTCGGCCATATCCGCGCCAAGGACTGGGACGAGATCATCGCCGTCAACCTGACCGCCAACTGGCGGTTCATCCGCTCGCTGGACCCGCTCTTGCGCAAATCGGATGCGGCGCGGGCGGTGTTCGTGACCTCCGGGCTCGCGCATATGGGGATGGCCTACCATGCGCCCTATGCGGCCTCGAAGGCGGGGCTTGAACTGCTGGTGCGCACCTATGCGGCCGAGGTCGAGAAGTTTCCGATAAAGGTCAATCTTTTCAGCCCGGGCCGGGTTTTCACCCGCATGCAGCAGATGCTGTTCCGTGGCCAGGACCTGTCCGATCTGCCGAAGCCGGAAGACATCGCCCCGGCGATCGTCGACATAGTCGTCCCCGAACAGACACACAACGGCCTAATCTACAGCTACCCGCGCGAGAGCTGGCTCTGCCCCCAGCCGCCCGAACCGGTGGCGTGACGCAGGCACAGCCTGCGCCTTACTTGTTGTTCTCGTAGGGATTGTCGGTCTTGCGCATGTGCAGCCTGACCGGAACGCCGGTCAGGTCAAAGGCGTCGCGCAGACCATTCAGCAGGTAGCGCCGGTAGGATTCAGGGATTGCCCCCGCCCGCGAGCCGAAGGTGATGAACGTCGGCGGGCGTGTGCTGGCCTGCGTCACGTAGCGCAGCTTGATCCTCCGGCCGGCGACGGCGGGCGGAGGATGATGTTCGAGCAGCGCCGCGAACCACCGGTTCAGCGCGGATGTCGGAATGCGCTTCTCCCAGCTTTCGCGAATCTTGAAGACCGCGTCCATCAGCCTGTTCAGGCCAAATCCGGTCAGCGCAGAGACCGGGACGAGCGGCATGCCGCGCACCTGCGGCAACAGCCGGTCGGCCATCTCGCGCAACTCCTTGATCCGCGTATCAGGCTCCTCGGTCTTGTCCCATTTGTTGACGGCGATCACCAACGCGCGGCCTTCGCGGGTCACCAGATCGGCGATCTGGAGGTCCTGCTTCTCGAACGGCATGGATTCATCGATGACGAGAATGACGACCTCGGCGGCGCGAATAGCGCGCAGCGCATCGCCAACCGACAGTTTCTCGAGCTTTTCCTGAACCCTTGCCTTGCGGCGCAGTCCGGCGGTGTCGACCAGACGGACCGGCCGCCCCTTCCACTCCCAGTCGACGGCGATCGCGTCGCGGGTGATACCGGCCTCCGGGCCGGTCAGCATGCGGTCATCGCCGATCAGCCGGTTGACCAGCGTCGACTTGCCCGCGTTCGGACGGCCGACGACAGAAATGCGAACGATCCCGTCATCTTCCGGAACGTCCGGAACGCTCTCCTCGTCCTCTTCGGGCAGGTGGCGAAACAGGGCTTCGTGCAAGTCGGCAAGTCCGATGCCGTGCTCGGCCGAAAACGGCACCGGTTCGCCGAAACCCAACTCGAAGGACTCGTAGAACCCAGGATCTGCGGCCGCGCCCTCGCATTTATTGGCCAGCAGGACGACCGGACGGCCTGTCTTGCGCAACAGTTCGGCGAAGTGGCGGTCGGCCGAGGTCACTCCGGCGCGGGCATCGATGATGAACAGCGCCACATCGGCCTCGGCGACGGCGCGCTCCGTCTGTGCACGCATCCGGCCTTCCAGGCTCTCGGGATCGGCTTCCTCGAGACCGGCGGTATCGATGAGCGTCAGCAACAATTCGCCGAGCACCGCGGTGCCCTCACGCCGGTCGCGGGTTACGCCGGGACGATCATCGACCAGCGCGAGCTTGCGCTTGATCAGACGATTGAACAGCGTCGACTTGCCGACGTTCGGCCGTCCGATGATCGCAACCTTGAGGGGCCGTAGCGCAGCCGCCATCGCCCTGCCCTTTCACGCCGACTGCTTGTCTGACCGGTGGTCAGAATGCGGTCAGCTTGCCGGAATTGTCGAGGACCAGTATTCGGCCGCCCGCTGAAATCGGATTGATATAAATCGGATTGCCGACCGTTTGGGCCGAAGCAACCGTTCCGTTTGAGGGATCCAGCGTAATCAATCGGCCATCCGACGTGCCGACCCAGAGCCTGCCGCCGGCGAGCAACGGGCCCGCCAGACTGACCGGCTGCTGGCCCTTCTTCTTCTTTTCCGTCGCCGGTGCTGACAGATCCGCGACCCAACGCACCTTGCCGTTTGCCCGGTCGAGCGCCACCACATCGGCGTTTAGCGTCGCGACGAAAATCGTGTTTCCCGCGACCGCCGGCGTATGCGCGCTGCCGACGCTTTGGGCCCAGAGCCGGTTGCCGTCGCGCGTGCTCACGGCGATCATGCGTCCGGAAACCGATACGGCGTAGACTGCGCCTTCATAGACGACCGGCGATGCGGCGACATCGGTCAGGCCCGAAACGGCTGTGAACCGATTGGAACCCGTCAGCGCGTCGAGCCATTCCGGCTCGCCGGATTCGGTGTTGAAAGCCAGGATTTCGCCGGACGAATAGGGGACGACCACCTGATTGCCGGCGACGGCCGGAGCAGCATTTCCCAGTACGCCGGCCGAAGAACCGATGCCGGAATAGCTCCAGACAACCTCGCCGCTGTCGATGGCGATGGCGTAGACGATGTTGTCGGCGGAGACGACATAGGCCTTGCCGTTGGCAATTGTCGGGGCGCTGCGCGCCGGCGCGCCCAGTTCCATCGTCCACAGGATCCCGCCGTCCGTCGCGCTGATGCCGGCAACCGTTCCGTAGCCTGTCGCGGCAATCACGAAGCCGCCCTCGGCAGCGACGCCGCCGTTGAAGGTGGGGCTGTCTTCCTTTTCCGGCTTGAGCGAAACCGACCAGCCCCGGCTGCCGCCATTCAGCGAATAGCCCGACACAGTGGCATTCTGGTCCATGACCACGACCAGGCCGCGATAGACGATCGGTTTGGACGACAGACGGCCCTTGCGGTCTACGCGGGCGACATTGACCGCCCAGGTCGAGCCGCCGCCGATTGCGATGTTGCCCGGCGCGTTGGCCGAATTGCCTCCGGGCTGGGACCAGTCGCCGAATTCCTGCGCCGCGGGGATGCTGACCGGCGACGACGCGGCCGATTCGTCGACCGTCAGGCCTTCGGTGGCGGAGACCGCGTCACGGCGCTCGCCGGGGAGCCGTTTTTC
>CAJQNW010000336.1 GCA_905479765.1 uncultured Tepidamorphus sp.
GCCCGTCGCGGCGCAGGATCGAATGGCCAAACGGCGCGGTAGCGCAACTGTTCTCGGCCGAGGATCCCGACAGCCTGCGCGGCCCGCAATTCGCCGCCGCCTGGTCCGACGAGCTGGCCAAGTGGCGCTATACCGAGGCCACCTGGGACATGCTGCAGTTCGGCCTGAGGCTCGGCGACAATCCGCGGCAGCTCGTCACCACGACGCCGCGCCCGATCCCGCTTCTGAAGCGCCTGATCGCGGATGCGCAAACCGGCGCCGGCGCCACGGTGCTCGCGAAGATGACGACCGAGGAAAACAGGAAGCATCTCGCCCCGGCCTTCCTCAAGACGGTGGTCGGGCGCTATCGCGGCACACGGCTTGGTCGCCAGGAACTCGACGCCGAACTGATTTCCGAGCGCCCCGACGCGCTGTTCCGCCGCGAAGGGATCGAAGCCGGCCGCGTTCTCGCCGCGCCGGAGCTCAACCGCATCGTCGTCGCCGTCGATCCGCCGGCCGGCTCCCGCAAGGGCGGGGCGGCCTGCGGCATCGTCGCCGTCGGGCTGGGCGAGGGACCGCCGCAGACCGCCCGCCTCTACGTGCTGGCCGACGCGACGGTGGAACGGGCCAAGCCCGTGCACTGGGCGCACAAGGCCGTGGCGCTCTTTCACCGGCTGTCCGCCGACCGCCTGATCGCCGAGGCCAACCAGGGCGGCGAGATGGTCGCAGCCGTCCTGCGCGAGGTCGACGCCAATGTGCCGGTCAGGCTGGTCCACGCGCGCCGCGGCAAGTGGCTGCGTGCCGAGCCGGTCGCAGCCCTCTACGAACAGGGCCGCGTCGCCCACGTCGGCGCATTGCCGCAGCTGGAAGACGAGATGTGCGATTTCGGGCTCGACGGATTGTCCGACGGCCGCAGCCCCGACCGCCTCGACGCGCTGGTCTGGGCGATCAGCGAACTGGCCCTTGCGCCAAGGGCCGAGCCGCGGGTCAGGGGGTTGTGAGGGTCGCGAAACCGGAGCCTGAGGCAATGGCTGCAATGGGCCCTGGATCAAGTCCAGGGCACGAGGCTTCCGTTTGCCGGGAGGTCGGCGCCAGTACCGCTCCGAGCAGGTGCGCCAGCCTTGTCGCATTGACTCAAATCCACGAGCAAACGCGTGCCCTGGACTTGATCCAGGGCCCATGACGGCCGTGCCGCAAAGACGACCCGGTCGAACAAACCCAGGAGCCCGCCGTGCCCTCCATCAATACGTTTCTCACCCGGCTGTTTCAGTCCCGCCCCCCGGAGGCGAAGGCGTCGGCGACGGGGCGGCTGATCGCCTTCCACGCCCAGGGAAACCCGGTCTGGACGCCGCGCGACTATGCGGCACTCGCCCGCGAGGGCTACCAGAAGAACCCGGTCGTCTATCGCTCGGTCCGGCTGATCGCGGAGGCGGCGGCCTCCGTCCCGTGGCTGCTGCACGAAAAGGACAGGGAACTCGACAGCCATCCATTCCTGAACCTGCTGGCGCGCCCCAATGTCCGCCAGGCCGGCCCGGCGCTGATGGAGGCCGTCTACGGCTACCTGCTGGTCGCCGGCAACGCCTATCTGGAGGCAGCCTCCGTCGATGGCGAGATCCGCGAATTGCATGCGCTGAGGCCCGACCGGATGAAGGTGTTCCCCGGCCCCGACGGCTGGCCGGAGGCCTACGAATATACCGTGTCGGGCCGCTCGGTGCGCTTCGACCAGCAGCAGACGATGCCGCCGGTCCTGCACCTGTCGCTGTTCCATCCGCTCGACGATCACTACGGCATGGGCGCGCTGGAGGCCGCCGGCACCGCGCTCGACCTGCACAATGCGTCCGCCTCGTGGAACAAGGCGCTGCTGGATAATGCCGCACGGCCCTCCGGCGCGCTGGTCTACGAGGGCGAGGGGAGCCTGAGCCTCGATCAGTTCGACCGGCTGAAGCGGGAGCTGGAGGAGAATTACCAGGGCGCGACCAACGCAGGCCGGCCGCTGCTGCTGGAAGGCGGGCTCGCCTGGCAGGCGATGGGGATAAGCCCGAAGGAGATGGATTTCATCGAGGCCCGCCGCGAGGCTGCCCGCGACATCGCGCTGGCCTTCGGCGTGCCGCCGATGCTGCTCGGCATTCCCGGCGACAACACCTATTCAAACTACGCCGAGGCCAACCGGGCGCTGTGGCGCCACACCGTGCTGCCGCTGGTGGGTCGCACCGCGCAGTCGCTGGCCCACTGGTTGTCGCCGGCCTTCGGCGAAGGGCTGAAACTCTCCTGCGACATGGATGCGATCGACGCCCTGTCGGCCGACCGCGAGGCGCTGTGGGCGCGGCTGGAAGGCGCAAGCTTCCTCACCGACGACGAGAAGCGGATCGCGGTGGGCTATGGAGTGCGCGCATGAGCGACAGTGATGCATCGATCGCCAAGGTCATCGTCGACGTCGTCATCGCGCGCGGCGACCTCGCCCACCTGGCGCTGTTCCTGTGGGCCGTCGCGGCGAGCCTGCTGTCCTGGTACGCGCTGAAGGAATTGTCCCGGTCCAATCGCCGCTTCGAAGATTTCATTGCCGCGATCGCCCGGGTCGACCGGCTGATGCGGGGCCGCGAATAGGGCGCCGGTTGCCGGCAAATTCGCGGATTTCCCCCGCAATCGACCGGGCGCAGGCGGTGTGTTCGCGGGTGTTCTTGTGATGGACGCCATTTGTTCCCTAATGGCAAGCCGGTTTATATTATAGGCTTCCGTAGCGGAATGAATATATCCTTATTAAATGGCCATTTAATCTACACTCCCTGAAGGTGCTTGGAAGGTTAAATTTCGAATATTATTGCGGGTATAGTTTGCCGCCGTCGTAATCCGCGCGAGAGTGGTTGCGATCGCAAATATTTTTGTTTTCCGGGCGGTTGCGCCGTCCCGTTGAACGATCTCGTTCCCTACCCGAGGAGCCGTCGCTCATGCGCGAGCCCAACAGCCGGCGTCCGCCCGGCCATCGCCAGTCTTCGCCTGTACGGCCTCGCGCCATCGGGCCCGATCACGCCAGCCTGTTCACGGGTTTCGCCGAGCAGCTGGCCAGCCTCATCAACGGCGCCTCCGCCCGGCCGGGCAGGGGCCGCCGCGACCGGAGACCCGCATGACCAGGCGCCCGCGAAACCCGTATGAACGCGAACGCAAGTTCGCGCCCGTCGACCTCACCGCCGTCGAGGCCAGTGGCACCTTTACCGGCTACGCCTCGATCTTCGGCAAGGCCGACCTCGGCGGCGACCTGGTCGAGCCCGGTGCCTTCGCGAGAAGCCTCGCCGCGCGCGGCGTCGGCGGCGTCAAGATGCTGTTCCAGCACGACCCCGCCGAGCCGATCGGCGTCTGGGAAGATCTGGTCGAGGACGACATCGGTCTGCTTGCTCGCGGCCGCCTGATGCCCGAGGTGGCGCGCGCCCGCGAGGTGCTGAGCCTGATGCGCGCCGGCGCGCTGGACGGGCTGTCCATCGGCTTTCGCACGGTGACAGGCCGCACCGACCCGAAGACCGGCATCCGCCGGCTGTCGGAGATCGACCTGTGGGAGGTCTCGGTCGTCACCTTCCCGATGCTGCCGGAGGCGCGCGTCGAGACGGTCAAGCGCTCGCCCTGGGCCCGTAATACATCCGGCGCCGATAGCCGTACCGTCGCCGCCAAGATCCGCCGCGCCACGGCGCTGGTGCGCGGGTGAGGGCGGCAGCGCCTGTCATTGCCGCATCCGCCGCATGGGCCCTGGATCAAGTCCAGGGCACGAGGCCTTTGTGTGTCGGTAAGTCGGTGCCAGTAACGAGCCTCTCAGCTACGCTGGCCTTTGCGCACTCACTCACCTCCACGAAAATCGCGAGCCCTGGACTTGATCCAGGGCCCACACAGCGTTTCCGTAAGCCCCGCGCGCCCCTTTGCTTCTTATGCCGTCGTCCCCGGCCGCTCCACCATCGTCCACGCGACGAACGCCGAGGCGAGCGTCGCAAGTCCCGTCACCAGGAACACCAGCCAGTAGGAACCGGTGAGGATTAGAAGCGTCGAGCAGACGGCGATGGCGATGGTGCCGCCGAGCATCTGGATCGACAGGTTGACGCCGCTGGCCTGGCCGTGCTTTTCCGCCGGCACCGCGCCCATCAGCGCAGGGCGGGCGGTGACCGCGATGCCGGGCATCACCGCGCCCCAGACGATAAGCACCGCGCCGATCAGCCAGAGGCTTTCCAGCCGGGTGCCGAGCCCGATGGCAACGACGCAGGCCGCCGTGACCACGAGCGTGATCGTCAGCGGCACGCGCGCCCCGTGAGCGTCGCGGATCCTGCCGGCGAGCCGGGGCGTGACCAGCGTCGGCAGGATCGCGATGGAGACCACGATGCCCGCCTCGATCGGCGAGCGATGCAGCACATGCTGCAGGTAGAGGGCGACGAAGATGAAGACGATCATCTTCTCGAACTGGAACACGGCGAAGACGATGTTGCCGCCGGTGAACGTCGGGATCGCCAGCAGGTCGAGCTCGACCAGCGGTGCCGCGCGGCGAAGCTCGATGACGACGAACACGACAAGGAAGGCGCTGCCGCCGACCAGCGGTCCCAGGATCGCCGGCGACGTCCAGCCCCAGTCGGAGGCTTGCATCAGCCCGATGGTGATCCCGCTCAGCCCGGCGACGAGGGCGGCAAGGCCCGGATAGTCGAACCGCCTTAGGCCGAACGCCGAGACGTCGCGCCCGGCCAGATCGGGTTCGGTGTAGGTCAGCAGGAGGGCGCCGACCGTCGCCGCCACGACCGGCAGGTTGACCAGGAAGATCCAGCGCCACGAGACGATTTCGGAAAAGAACCCGCCGACCAGCGGGCCCGAGGCCATGAAGCAGCCGGCGATGGTCGTCTGCACGCCGAAGGCGACGCCCCGCGTCTTGGGCGGAAAGGTGTGGGTGACGATCGCCATGGAGGCGGGAAAGGTGATCGCCGCGCCGATCCCCTGCAGCGCCCGCGCCGCGATCAGCCAGCCGCCGGTCGGCGCCAGGCCGGCCGTCAGCGATCCGGCCATGAAGATCACCGCGCCGGCTGGAAACACCATGCGCCGGCCCAGCATGTCGCCGAGCTTGCCGCTGACCGCGAGGAAACAGGTGAACGTCAGCAGGTAGGCGTTGACCACCCAGTGGCTGGCGACCTCCGACATGGCCAGCTCCTGCCGGATCGTCGGCAGCGCCACGCCGACCACGGTCTCGTCGAGCACCACGAGCCCGAGCACGCTGCTTGCCGCCGCGAGGATCCACCATTGGCGGTTGCTGTCGGTGATCAGGGTCATCCAGCCTCCGAGCCCCCTCGCGGTGAAGCGCCAAGTATCGGCGCACCGGGCGATTCGAGAAACCTTTGTGGCTGTCCGGCACGCCGCGCTTCTCGATACGGCAAACGCTGCAATGGACCCTGGATCAAGTCTAGGGCACGCGGCAGTGCTGGGGGCACAGACTTGACCAAACAACGGGCTTCGTGCCCTGCCTGGACGTGATCCAGGGCCCACCGGGCGGTTGCACCATCCTCAGCGGTTGATGCTGTCGAACAGATCGGCCCAATCGGGATTGGACTCCTCGATCAGCTCGATCTTCCACTGCCGCCGCCAGCCCTTGAGCTGGTGTTCGTGCCGCCGCGCATCGTCGAGCGCGGCGATCGGCTCGGCGTGGACGAGGCGTTTCACGCTGTAATTGCGCGTGAAGCTGTCCGCGCGGTCTTCGCGGTGTTCGACGATCCGGCGCGCGAGGTTGCCGGTCAGGCCGATGTAAAGCGTACCGCGCGTCCTGCCCGCGAGGATGTAGACCCAGTAGCCGTCCATCGGGGCAGCAGAGGCCGCAATGGGCACTGGATCAAGTCCAGGGCACGCGGCTGAGATTGTGGCACAGACTCGACCAAACAACGGGTTTCGAGCCCTGGACGTGATCCAGGGCCCACCGGACGGTTGCGCCATGCTCAGCGGTTGATGCTGTCGAACAGATCGGCCCAATCGGGATTGGATGCCTCGATCAGCTCGATCTTCCACTGCCGCCGCCAGCTGGAGTTCGCGGCGGCGGGCATCGTCGAGCGCGGCGAACGGCTCGACGTGGACGAGGCGTTTCACGCTGTACTTGCGCGTGAAGCTGTCCGCGCGGTCTTCGCGGTGCTCCACGATCCGGCGCGCGAGGTTGCTTGTCACGCCGATGTAGAGCGTGCCGCGCGTCCTGCTCGCGAGGATGTAGACCCAGTAGCCGTCCATCGGGGCAGCAAAGGCCGCAATGGGCCCTGGATCAAGTCCAGGGCACGCGGCAGTGCTGGGGGCGCAGACTCAACCAAACAACGGGCCTCGTGCCCTGGACTTGATCCAGGGCCCATACGGCCGCCGCGGCAGGCGAGGCGGTCACGAATTCCCTCTACCCCAACCAAGGAACCGATATCCATGACACGACATCTCTCGCGCTCCCGACCCCGCTCCCGCAAGGAGGAGGAGATGGAGGTGGCCGCCGGTCCCTCCAGCCTGGAGGTGGTCGAGGCCTTCGACGAGTTCATGATGGCCTTCGAGGCCTTCAAGGAGGCCAATGACGAGCGCCTGGCGCAGATCGAGAGCCGCGTCTCCGCCGACGTGGTGACGACCGAGAAGATGGAGCGCATCAACCGTGCGCTGGACGAGCACAAGCATCTGGTCGACGGCCTGGTGCTGAAGTCGCGCCGGCCGGCTCTTTCGGGCGAGCGCACCGAGACGTCGCTCGCCGCCCTGCAGCACAAGGCTGCCTTCGACGGCTACGTGCGCCACGGCGCCGAATCCCAGCTGCGCGCGCTGGAAGGCAAGGCCATGTCGGTGGGCTCCGACGCCGACGGCGGCTACCTGGTGCCCGAGGAGACCGAGCGCGAGATCGGCCGGCTGCTGTCGAACGCCTCGCCGATCCGCGCCATTTCGGGCGTCCGCGAAATCTCCGGCTCTGTCTAAAAGAAGCCCTTCGCCGTCACCGGGCCGGCCACCGGCTGGGTCGCCGAAACCGCGGCGCGCGCCACCCCGACCGATACCGCGACGCTGGCCGAACTGTCGTTCCCGGCGATGGAACTCTACGCCATGCCGGCGGCGACCCAGACTCTGCTCGACGACAGCGCCGTCAACATCGACGAGTGGATCGCCGGCGAGGTGCAGGTCGCCTTCGCCGAGCAGGAGGGCGCGGCCTTCGTCACCGGCAACGGCACCAACAAGCCGACCGGCTTTCTTGCATATACAAATGTTGCCGAGTCCTCGTGGGAATGGGGCAAGCTCGGTTACATCGCGACCGGCGTCGACGGCGAGTTTCCCGCCTCCGATCCCTCCGATGTGCTGATCGACCTGGTCTACGCCCTGAAGGCCGGCTACCGGCAGAACGCCCACTGGGTGATGAATAGGCGCACGCAAGGCGAAATCCGCAAGATCAAGGACGCAGACGGCAACTATATCTGGCAGCCCGCCGCCCAGGCCGGCGGCGTCGCCTCGCTGCTGAATTTCCCGATCGCGGAAGCCGAGGACGTGCCGGATATCGATACGGACACGTTTTCCGTCGCCTTCGGCGACTTCCGCCGCGGCTATCTGGTGGTCGACCGGCTCGGCGTGCGCATCCTGCGCGACCCGTTCTCCTCGAAGCCCTACGTGCTGTTCTACACCACCAAGCGCGTCGGCGGCGGCGTGCAGGACTTCGACGCCATCAAGCTGCTGAAGTTCGGCGAGAGCTGACCGCCCGCCGGCGGCGGTCGCAGCGGCGCCTTCGGCGGGTCTTTACGCTGGGTCCCGGATCAAGTCCGGGACACTGGGCCTCGGTTCGCGGCTCGGTCATAGCCACACGACAAGCCTCGTGCCCCGGACTTGATCCGGGGCCCAGTGCGGCGGTTGCGTAACATCCAGAATGGGGCTGTGCCGGGACCCCATCCCCATCCGCTCATTCCCGCGAAAGCGGGAATCCAGGGCGACGAACTCGGGATTTTCCGCTTCCCGGACCTCGGCTCGGGCCTCCCGCGTTCGGCGCTCGAAACGCGGTGCATTTCGTCGGCTCCCGCACGCGCCGTTCGCTTCGTTCTCGTCGCGCCCCACCCCCGACCCCTCCCCACGAGGGGGAGGGGAGCCTGTACGGCGCGCTCTTCTTCTCCCTCCCCCCTTGTGGGGGAGAGTCGGGGAGAGGGGGCGCGAGCCGCAGGCGAGCAAGAAAACGATCAGCCTTCAGCGCCACACTCGGTTGCCATCGTTGCACGTGTCCGGGCGCCGGTCGGCACGCCTTCTCCTTCCGTCGAACAACCGGAAACACCCCATGACCCTGATCCTCGTCACGCCGCCGGCGGCCGAGCCTGTCTCGCTGTCGGCTGCCAAGGCGTTCCTCAAAGTCGAGCACGACGACGAGGACGCGCTGATCGGCACCCTGATCGCGGCTGCCCGCCTGCATGTGGAGGCCGCGATCCGCCGCGTGCTGGTCACCCAGGCCTGGCGGCTGGTGCTCGACGGCTGGCCGCCCGGCAGACTGGTGGAGATC
>CAJQNW010000337.1 GCA_905479765.1 uncultured Tepidamorphus sp.
TGACCCAGCCCCAGGCACACAGGACGCCGTCGATGGCGCCGCGCTGCAGGGCGAGGTAGGCGTCGGGACCGACCATCACGCTGGCGCTCGCGCCGAGCTTCTCGAGCACCTTGACCCCGGCGGAGTCCTGCGCGGCGAAGACCTTGCCCTTGATGTCGGAGAGCTGGCGGACCGGCTCGCGGGTGTGCAGATGCGAGCCCATGGCAACGAAGGTCGCGAGATTGACGACGTTGTCCTCCGGCGTGAACAGGTTCCCCATCTCCGGGAATTCTTCTTCGAGCCGCCAGTAGACGACGCTGTCGATCGTCTGGTTCTTGGCCAGCCCCGGCAGGCTGAAGAGTTCCAGCTGCACGAACTTGCCCGGCAGGATCGGATGCCAGACGAATCCGAGGTCGAGGAGACCGGCGCCGGTCGACTGGAGCCAGTCCTTGAACGGGGTGACCGAGTTCGGCGGAAAGAACTCCACCTTGGCGCGGCCGCCGGTAATCGCTTGGATCTGCTTGGCGAACCGCCGGTCCATGTCGTTCCACGGCGTGCCGTCCGGCGAGGCGAACTGCATTTTCAGTTCGATCTCTTCGGCGGCCACCGACTGTCCCGGTGCCTGCAAACCGATAAGCGCGGCCAGGGCCAGCGCGGCGGCGAATAATGTGTCGGATCTCATTTCCGTCCTCCCCAGAATGGAGATACCGTGGGACCGATATCTCGATTATGATTGCGTCCCCATACGTCGGCCGCCGCGTTCTCCGGCATGCCGTCAGGTATGGGCCGGGACGACAAGGTCCCGATCCTCCGGTCGGACTCTAGTCTCGGCGAGAAGTCACGAGTACTTATTTCTTCTAAAGCAATCTGTAATCACAGCTTAACGCAGTCGGCCATGACGCGATCCCATTCGACCTCGGTGCGCCGCAGCTCCTGTTCGAAGTAGTCGTAGAGCTGCTGCGCCGGCCGCGACAGCGGTTGGCGGGTCGGGAAGATCATCGCCACTTCCGCGCGCAGGGTGGAATCCACGATCGGATTGACGGTAATCCGGTCGTTGGCGAGTTCCTTGAGGCCGATCCAGTAGGGCAGGATGGCGGACCAGTCCGTCTGGCTGAGGAATTCGAGCCCGGCGGACAGGCTGGCGATCGAAATGGTCCGCTCAACCGCAATCTCGCTGTTACGAATTGCCGCCTCGATCTTCGGTCTGAGACTGTTGGTGGCCGATGGCACGAAAAGCTTCAGTGGCGCCACCGTGTCGAGGCGAACCGGCTGCATCGGCGTGAACCCGCGGCGCGAGCCGGATATCAGGGCGACGGGGAACTGCCCGATCGGAACGGCCGACAGCCCCATCTGTGGCTCGACGAACTGGCCTACATAGAAGTCGAGGGCGCCGCTCGACGTTTCGGCGAGGAGCGAGTCGGCCGGACCGCTTGCGATATCGATGTCGACACGGGGGAACTCGCGCGTGAAGCGCGCCAGCGCCTGCGGCAGGATCGCTTTCGCCGGACCGGGGGCAAATCCCGCCGAGACGGATCCGCTCAGGCCGGCCGCGAAGTCCTCCAGCTCGATCTCCGCCTCGGAGACCGCCTTCAGGATGACCAGGCAGCGGTCATAGAACCGCCGTCCGGCGGCGGTTGGCGTTACACCGCGCCGCGTGCGCTCGAACAGGCTCGCGCCGAGCCGCGCCTCAAGCCCGCTCATCTGTTGGCTGACGCCCGAGGCCGTGCAATTCAACCGGTTCGCGGCGGCGCTGAGCGAACCCTCCTCGCAGGCTGCGACGAAGTAGTGGATCTGTCTGAGGTCCATCTGGATTCCGTTTTTGATATTAGAAATTCACAAGGCCAGCATTACAAATTTTAACTACCGATAACATCTGCATCAATCCTATGGTTCTCCGGCCGCGGGGCGGAGCAGCGCCTTGAGATCGCTTGCCGGCTCCCGGGCGAGGTGGGAAATGCTTGTCGGAGGGCGTTGCGGTGACTCCGCAGGAACGAAGGACCTGGGTGCGGGCCATGGGCGCGCGAACCGAGTGGTGGGGTCGCCGCCCGGAGGCCATCGTCGCGCCCGAATGGGAGGTGGTGGACGCGCACCTGCATCTGTGGGACGAGCGCGATTTCCCCGATCCGCAGGATCCTGACAACCCGCTGCGAACCAGCCGCTATCTCCTGGACGATTATCTGCGCGATGTCTCCGGCGGCGACGGAGGCGGCCACAAGGTCACGCAGTGCGTCTATATCGACTGCGGCTCGAACTACTACACCGAGGGCCCGGCGCACCTCAGGCCGGTTGGCGAGACGGCCTATGCCGCCGACCTCGCGGTCCGCATGGCATCCCGCCAAACCGTGACGCGGATAGGCGCCATCGTCGCCCATGCCGACCTGCGCGATCCCGATCTCGACGTGGTGCTCGAGGCACACGAGACGAGCGGTCGCGGCTTGTTCCGCGGCATCCGCCACGCCGGCGCGCGCCTCGATGATCCCTCGGCGCGGCTGCTGGCGGGCGCGGCCGAGCCGGGCCTCTATGCCGACCCGGATTTCCGCCGCGGCGTCGCGCGCCTCGGCGAGCGCGGCCTGACCTTCGACGCCTTCCAGTTCCATTTCCAGGCCGATCAGTTCATCGACCTTGCCGGGGCCGTGCCGGACACCACGATGATCGTGAACCATCTCGGCACCCCGATCGGCTACACGCCGGGCTCCGCCGCCGCCGATCCCGTCTTCGTCGAATGGGCCAGGGGAGTCGAGCGGATGGCGGAGCTTCCCAACGTCGTCATGAAGCTCGGCGGCATCGCCTCGATCGTGACGGGCTACGATGCGCACACCCGCGATGTTCCACCGTCCTCGCAGGAGTTCGTCGACGAGCGCGGCGCCTACTTCCATCGCGCCATCCGCTGTTTCGGCGCTGAGCGGTGCATGTTTGAGTCCAACTTCCCGGTCGACAGCGTGGCGATCGGCTACGCCGGCCTGTGGAACGCCTACAAGAACATCGCGACGGACTACGAGGCGGGCGCGCGCGACGCGCTGCTCGCCGGGACAGCCCGCCGCATCTACCGAATGCAGCAGGAGGCCGCTGCCGAATGACCGCTGATCGCCCCGACGTTTGTCCCGTGCCCGCGCGCCGCAGCCATTGGGGGATCGGCGATGCAACCGCTTGAAGGCTTCCGGGTTCTCGATCTGACCCATGTGCTGGCCGGCCCCTGCGCCACCCATCATCTGCGCTGTCTCGGTGCCGAAGTGATCAAGATCGAGCGGCCCGGAACAGGCGATCCCATGCGTGCGCTGAGCCTGCAGCCGGAACAGCAGGGGGTGCCTCCCGGCTTCCGCGCCTTGAACGCGGGCAAGAAGTCCGTGGTGATCGACCTGGCGAGCGACGAGGGCCGTGCCGCCGTGCTGCGGCTGGCCGAAGGCGCCGATGTCTTCGTCGAGAATTTCCGTCCGGGCGTCGCAAGGCGGCTGGGGCTCGGCGCCGAGGATATCCGCGCCGTGCGGCCCGGCATCGTCTATTGCTCCATCTCGGGCTGGGGCCAGAGCGGACCCAACAGTGCCCGCGGCGCCTACGATCACGTCATCCAGGCGGCCACCGGCATGATGGCGCTGCAGGGCAGCGACTCCGGCGCGCCGCCGGTGAAGGTCGGCTTTCCGCTGATCGACATCGCCACCGGCATCAGCGCCGCGGAGGCGATCCTCGCCGCGCTCATCCGCCGGCTGCGCGGCGACACCGCGCCGATCACGCTCGACGTCTCGATGGTCGATTCAGCCCTCGCGCTGATGTCGGGCCCGGCCGCTTCGACGCTCGCCACCGGCAAGGCGCCGGACCGGGTGGGAAACCGCGGCTTTGTCGGCAGCCCCGGCGCCGAGACCTTCGCGACCTCGGATGGCTACATATCGGTTGCCGCCAACACGATGGGCCAGTTCGAAACGCTCTGCCGGCTGCTCGGCCGCCCGCACCTCGCCGCGCCCCCCTACGTCCCGGCCGGACTGGCCGGCGGCGCGTTCCTGACGAACGTCGCGACCGACGATCTGCGGCAGGAGCTTGGCAAGGCCTTCGCGGAATTCACCGCCGATGCGCTGGAGGCGGTCCTCAACGACACCGGCGTACCGGCCGCCCGGGTCCGCGATCTGGGCGAGTACCTCGGCACGCTCTATCCGCATACGCCCGGCATCGGCATCGACGGCGAACCGGTCTCCTTTGGGCCGGCCTTTCGCTGGGAGGGGGAGGGCCGCGTGGCGTTGTCGCCGGCGCCGCGTCTCGGCGCCGACACCGACACGCTCGCTTCCGGGTCCGAAAACGCGTCGCGCTACAAGGTCGGAACGACATAGCGCCGGCGCCAAGCCCAGGTCCGCGACCAGCCCGGGCCAGGTTGGGACGCCCGCCAGTGCGTGGCTAATGAATCGCCGCGTGCAGGATCTTTTCCGAGCTCGCCTCGTCGCGCGAGAATTCGGCGACGATCGTGCCCCCGCGCGCCACCAGGATGCGGTCGGAGACGTCGAGGATTTCGGGCAGGTACGACGAGATCACGATGACGCCGGCGCCGCTGTCGGCGATGTCGCGGATCAGCTTGCGGATCTCGGCGATCGCCCCGACGTCGACGCCGCGCGTCGGTTCGTCGAAGATGATCAGCGACGGCTCCTGGATCAGCGACTTGGCGATCACCACCTTCTGCTGATTGCCGCCCGACAGGCGCAGCACCTTCTGGTCCTCGCCGATCATCCGGATCGACAGCTTCTCGAACCACTCTTTCGCCAGCGCCGCCATGGTCGCGCCCTTGAGCCACCAGTTGCGGTTC
>CAJQNW010000338.1 GCA_905479765.1 uncultured Tepidamorphus sp.
TCGATATTCGATCCGAACCGAGTTGGTCCCGCAAAATTCAGGCTTGACCCTGACGCTAGTGTCAAACCCCTAGACCGGGCTCACGCGCATAGGTGCGCGGTGTTCGAAGCTAGGGACGGTACAGAATGACACGAGAAATCAGCTGGCAAGGCAAGGTTGCGATCGTGACCGGAGGCAGTTCCGGCATCGGGGAGGCAACCGCGCTGGCCCTCGCGGAGCAGGGCGCGACGGTGCTTGTCACAGGTCGCGACGCGGCAAGGCTTGCCGATGTGGCGGCAAGGAGCGGCGCGATAGAGACCGTGCAGGCCGATAGCGCCGATCCGTCCAGCGCCGCGCGCATCGTCGACGCGGCCCTAAGCCGGCGGGGACGGCTGGATCTGATTGTCAACAATGCCGGTGCGGGGCAGCCTCTGCCGGTTGACTCCTATGACATGGCGGTGATCGCCAACATATGCGCGGTGAACATCACCGCTCCATCCATGCTGGTGAAAGAAGGGCGCGCGGCCCTGGCCGAGACAAGGGGGGCGGTCGTAAACATCGGAACCGCGGTGTCGCGGAATGCCGCACCGCAGTTGGCCCACTATGCGGCGACAAAGGCGGCGCTGGAACATCTGACCCGCTCCTGGGCCATCGAACTGGCCGACGACGGCATCAAGGTGAATGCGGTTTCCCCCGGGCCGGTCAAGAGCGGCGCGCTGACCGGCATGATGGGCCTGCCCGAAGAGGTGGCGCAGGCAATCGAGACGCAGGAGGAGGTCCAGATCCCATTGGGGCGGCGCGGCATTCCTGCCGATATCGTGCCCTGGATACTGCGGCTGGGCGGCTCCGATAGTGAATGGCTGACAGGTCAGGTGCTGTCAGTCGATGGCGGCTGGTCGCTGCGGGCTTGACGTTTCTGCGTCTCTAGCCAGAACGCTGACATCTATGTCAGGGTTCTGTGGCAGAAGGAAAGGGATCGGGATGCGGGCCAAGGAAGCGGCTGAAAGGCTGGGGATCACGCAACGCATGCTGCGCCACTATGAGAAGGCCGGCCTGATGGACATCCGCCGTTCGGAGAACGGCTATCGCATCTACGGCGAGGCCGATCTGCGCCGCGCGGGCCGCATTCGCGACTTCATCGAGACGGGCTTTTCCACGCGCGAAATCCGCACCATGGCGTCCTGCCTTACCGACGACGGCGCCGGGCCATGTGAGGGCGGCATCGAACAACTGTTGCAGAAGCTTGGGCACATAGATCGGTTGAGAGCCGATCTCGATGCACGCCGGGAAGCCGTTCTCGACCGCCTCGCGATGCTCAGGGACGCCCTTTCGAACCATCTCGAAGGCAGCGAGTCACAACAGGTTGCGCCTGATATTACCGTTCCCGAGGGCACCCCTCATGGACGCCGGCCAAATCCTGCCGGTGTAGAGTCTGGCGCTGCTCGGCGCTGACTTGCCTCACCGCGTCCCGATCTGGTCCATCGAGATCGTCCGGTTGAACAGCTTTTCGGCGTTCTTGTAGGCGATCTTCTCCGCGACGCTGCGCGGCAGCTTCGACAGCCACAGACGGTTCGACGCCATGATGTCGGAATAGCGGTCCCACTGGCCGTTGACCCAGGTATCGCTGCCGATCATCAACCGGTCCTGGAAGTCGAACACGATCGTCTCCCAGTCCGGATCGAGCCCCCCGCCTTCATTTCGACCGCCATCGCCGAGAATGGCGTGCTCGCGCAGCGACGTGTCGGCGTAGAGCGCGGGAAACTCGCTCATCAGCGCATGCACGGCGCTGGCCGGCTCGCCAAGACCTGCGTGGGCCCAGATCATCTTCACCTCGGGGTCGAGGCTGTAGAGCCAGCGCACCGGCTCGGTGCCTGAGTGGACGTGGATGACGATGTCCCGCTCCTTGGCCATGGCGATGACCTTCCTGAACAGCGGCTCGTCGCTGGTATCGAGACTATGGATATGGAACTCGCCGATGCCTTCGTGCGGGTAGTCCTCCAGCCGGCCCGACAGGTAGTCCGCCATGCCCTCGGCCTTGGCCCAGTTCGAGGAACCCGCGTTGCCGTGATAGGGACGCAGTTCGGGAACGATGCGGCCCGGCGCGTATTCCCAGAGCATGATCGTGCCTTCGTCCGGCGTCGACGAGACAAGCCCCATCGCGACGCCGTTCTTGTCCATCAACTCGATGATGGATTTGACCGGATAGGCGTCCCACGCCGGTTCCTTGTAATGGACATGGGCGTCGAACAGCGGCAGGTCGTGAATCGCATCGCCGATCGGCGTTTCGTCGGCGTGGGCGGGCGCTGACATCGCCATCTCGGCCACCGCCAGCATGGCCAGGGCCGTCAGGCAGTAACGCGCCTCTTGCCGGTAGCGCAACATCGGATCACCCTTTGATTCTGATCAAGCTACGGAAATCTAGAACAGTTTCCGGGATCCCCAAAACATGCGTCGCAAGGGCAGCGCCCGCGCGTTTCTGCCCTTGCTCATGACAGATAACTTTGCCTTCATGAGGTGGGGATTGCCTGGAGCATGCGACCTGCTTGGCGAGCTGTTTGGCACGGTTCGTCGAATGGCAGCTGCCGGCGGCGGCGTGAAGAAGGAGCTTGCGGCGGATCGACGGGAACCAACTTCTTCGCGCTGTGCGTGATCGCCGACGGAATGCGGAAGGCCGGCGAATGCGGGTCTATCGTGACGCTGATCTGCGATTCAGGTGAACGCTACCACAATACCTATCATGCGCCGGAGTGGGTCGCCTCCGCCGGCTACGATACGGCCCCATACGAGGCCGCGTTGGAGCGGTTTCTGTCTGGCGGCGCGTTCGACTATCCAGACGGCACAGTTCTCGCTTCGACCGCGCACCGTTAGTCAGTGGGTCAGCATGCGAAGGCCCGTTTTAGGAATTCGTAGAACCGGGGAGTCTCAGCCCGGGCGATATTGATGCGGGTGCCGTAGCGCCCGACATCGCTGTCGACGCAGAACACGCTGCCCGGCGCTATGAATATCCCCTCCTGCGCGCCGGCCTTTGCGAGCGCGATGTCGTCGACGTGCGGCGGCAAAACGAGATAGACATAGTAGCCGCCGGTCGGTTCGGTGAGCACCTCGAACCCGCAGCGTTCCAGGTTCGCCATCACGGTATCCGTCGCACTGGCAATACGCCGGCCAAGCCGCTTCAGGTGGCGGCGATAGTGACCCTCGACAAGCAGGCCATGCACCAGATGTTCTATGTGGCCGGAGCTGTTTACCGTCGTCAGCATCTTCAGTTCGACCAGGGAGCCGATGATATCGGCATGCGCCGCGATATACCCGCACCGCAGGCTGGCCGACAGCGTCTTGGAAAACGTGCCGATCGAAATGACGTTGGTCAGTTGGTCCAGTGGCGCAAGCCCCGCACTCCGCACCGTCGGCAGATCGACGAAGGGCTCGTCCTCCACGACCATCAGATCGTGCTGGGCGGCGATTGTCAGCAGCGCGTGGGCCGTCGGCAGGTTGGTCGAACCGCCGGTCGGGTTGTGTGCCATTGACTGCGTGAAGAACATCTTGGGATTGTGGCTTTCCGCCTTGGCCCGCAGGTCATCGGGATCCGGCCCCGTCGGTCGCCGCCTGACGCCCACCATGCGCACCTGCGCTAGCTTCAGCTTGGCGAACAGCGGATAATAGCCAGGTTCGTCGACCAGAACCGTATCGCCGGGCATCAGGTAGCGGCGGATCACAAGATCCAGGGCGTGGTTGGCGCCAAACGTCAGCAGTATCTGGTCGGGATGGGCCTGGACCTCCCGCACCGCGAAGTCGATCGCCAGCCGTTCTCTCAGGGCAGGCAGCCCCATAGCCGTGCCATAGCCTTGTTCGTCGGCCTGTCCCGACTTCCGGCCGCGGCCCAGATGACGGCGAACCTCCGATTCCTCTGTCCACGATGGCGGCGGGCGACCGTCTCCGACCCGGATGGAGAAGCTTTCTTCCAGTTGCGCGCTCAATAGCGAGGCGATGTCGACGGCTTCCGCGACATGTCTGGGCCGCTCTCCCGTGGCCGGGCGCCGGTTGTCGACGACCGTGAAGCCGTAGCCCTGTCTGGCTTTCACGAAACCGGCGGCAAGCAGTCTGTCATAGGCTTCCACGATGGTGTTCTTGGAGACGCCGAACTCTTCCGCCGCGCGCCGGATGGAAGGCAGGCGGTCGCCGACCTTCAGCGCATTGGTTTCGATGCGCCGCTGGATCTCCTGCATCACCGTCTCGGTCAGCGTCATGGTTGTTCGCCTGGTCTGTCCGTATGGCGACACTCGTACAGTGCACCAGTTTGTCTTTCAAAAAATGTCAATGCCTGTTCGCAACTGCGAAAGCGCCCGCTCCGGTTTCAAGCAGCGGAATTGCGGGAGAGTCTCATATTTTCTTTGCGTTTCCGTATTGCAGCGCAACAATCAGTACCGTATTTTCAATAGGTACAGTCTACGACTGTTTCTAAAAACTGTACCTTGTTCAATGGTACCAGTCATTCAATAGCATGGGCAAAACGAAATTGAACGGCTGGGAGGTGGAATTTGACGGCAGCACCCATTGACGGTGACCGGACGCGGCAACTGAATTCGCGTATCGAGCAATTCCGGAACCTCTCGCCGTCCGAGCGTCTGGCGAAGGTCGCTGAAGTCGCCGGTCTGAACCAGGCGTCTGAGGCAGCCCTGCGCGGCGGTGGCGGCGTCCTGCCGCTGCATGTTGCCAATGGCATGATCGAGAATGTCATCGGCACGTTCGAGTTGCCTCTCGGCGTCGCAACCAACTTCACGATCAACGGACGCGACTACCTGTTGCCGATGGCGGTCGAAGAGCCCTCGGTGGTCGCGGCGGCGTCCTTCATGGCGCGCATCGCGCGCGACTGCGGCGGCTTCCATACCTCCAGCACGACGCCGGTAATGCGGGCGCAAGTGCAGGTGCTCTCGGTTGAGGATCCGCATGGTGCGCGGTCGCGCCTGCTTGCCAAACGCGACGAGATCGTCGAAGCCGCAAACGCCCGCGACAAGGTTCTGATCGGTCTGGGCGGCGGCTGCCGCGATATCGAAGTCCATGTGTTCGAGACGACGCCGGTCGGCCCGATGGTCGTCCTGCACCTACTGGTCGATGTGCGCGACGCCATGGGCGCGAACACCGTCAACACCATGGCCGAGACCGTTGCGCCGCTCGTCGAGGAAATCACCGGTGGCGTCGTCCGGCTGCGCATTTTGTCCAATCTGGCTGACCTGCGCCTGGCG
>CAJQNW010000339.1 GCA_905479765.1 uncultured Tepidamorphus sp.
TTCTCCGGCCAGGTCGTGCAGATACTTGACTTTCTCGGCGTGCCCTACAAAGGCGTCAACGTGCTCGAAGACGCCGAACTCCGTCAGGGCGTCAAGGAATACACCAACTGGCCGACGATCCCGCAGCTCTACGTCAAGGGAGAGTTCGTGGGCGGTTGCGACATCATCCGCGAGATGTTCCAGACCGGCGAGCTTCAGCAGCTACTGACTGAGCGTGGCGTAAAGACCGAAGATCGCGCAGCCGGCTGATCACGTGGCGGGCCCGCGGACCCGTCGACCGGTTCCTTGATCCGGGCCCTGTCACTCCTCGGCCTACTGGCCAATGCCGGCGTGGTCGTTCTGTTGTTTGCTCTGTCGTACTACGTTTTCGGCGGACCGGAAGGTCCGCTGAGCGATCCTGCGGCGATCGTCGTATGGATCGGCGCGATGGCCATTTGCCTCGGCGCGGCAATCGGTGGATGGCGGCTGGTTCGCTCCAGTTCGCCGAGAACCGGGTTGCTGGTGACCTGGATGCCGCCACTCATCGCCCTCGCCCTCGTGATTGCCTTTTGATCGACGCCTTCAGGGCGCATATTTCTAGGTGTTCGCGGCGACTTTTTCCGGCCCGTCGGACGGCAGGACGTAGCGGTTCTTGTATTCCTCCAGGAACGCATCGAGCGTATCGACGGCGGCAACCCGCGCCACCAGTTCGCTGAACTCGCCGATATTCTCCGGCACCGGCAACGTCACGACGTCGAAGGCTTTTGCATCTGGGCTTTCCGCCATCTTCTCCAGATACTTCGTGCGAATGCGCTGAAGGCTGAGCGCATCATCGGCGAGCGCATAGGAGATCGCAGATCGCAGCACTTCGGTGCGCTGCCCGGCGTTCAGGGGCGCGGTACTGTTCCACGCGGTATCGAGCCCGCTCTCGAACGCTTCTCCGGCATCCTGCCAGCGCTCGCCGTTCCAGAGCACTTCGGCTCGGACCTGATCGATTTCAGGTCCCTCCGCGGACGACAGAAGGTCGAGCGCGAGCTCGAGCCTGCCGGTTTCGCCAAGTGCCCGTGCTTCCAGTATCAGCCGCTGATAGGCCACTTCCCGCGGCAGCACGGCCTGCCGGGTCCGTGACAGCACGATAATCGCATCGGCCGGCTTGCGGTTCATCAGATAGACCCACGCCAGCTTGGCGGCGACCTGGGCGCGCTCCGCGCCGTTGAGCCGGTTGTCGACCTGGTGACGCAACAGGTCACCAGCCTGCTGCAGCAGGTCGACCTCCACCATCCGGTCGGCCAGGGTCCGGATGATCTGATCGCCCTTGCGGCCGATCGGCGTCAATTCGCGGAAGTCGTAGTAAAGCGCCAGCGCATCGACCGCGGGTATCTCCCTGGCCCGGCCACCCAGGAACAATTCCTCGAAGGCAAGGTTCATCTCGTCCTGCAGGGCTCTGGTTGTTGGCGACGCCGAGTTGGCGACGGTCGCCGACTTCATGACCTCGAATGCCCGGTAATAGTCGTATCGGTCGATGTACAGGTTGGCGAGCAGGCGCAGCGCACCGAGTTCGATCTCGTCGCCACGCCAGGAAATCGCCAACCGCTCCAGGTTTTCGATGATCTCGTCCGAAACAGCGTCGCCACTGGTTTTGAAGTTCGTCTCGGCATGCCGCAGCTGCGCTTCCGCGATCTGGCGCTGGTCTCCGTTCGCGATCACCTTATCGAAGCCCCGCAACGCGTCGTCCTTCTGACCGAGCGCTGCTGCCAGCCGCGAACCGAGTAGCGTGATCTGCTGATCGGGATCGTTGGGGTCCCCGGTTTCCTCCAGCTCGGCCATGAGCACCGCCGCTTCGGCGATATCATTCGACTCGATCGCCGCTTCCGCCGCCGCGATCCGGAATTGCTTCTGCCGGACGGCCGAATAGCTCGAAAGCGCCGCCTCACCCTTCTTGAAGGCGGCTCCGGCAGCCTGCCAGTTGCCGCGATAGGTTTCAGCCAGTCCGCGCCACAGCGCAACGTCCGAACTTTGGTTCAGTCCGAAGGAATCGAATTCGCGGATCGCCTCGTCGGGCCGGTGCATCATGACCATCCCGATGCCGCGAAGCGCCCGTACCGAAGGATCGCGAAGCGCTGCGGGATCGTCCCGCTCGATCAGATTGAGCTGGGCCAGCGCTTCGGCTCCGAGGTCGGTGCCGAGCAGCGCGCGCGCCATCTGCAGCCGGCCGTCGGTACGGTTGGCCTCCTCCGTCAGTGCGGTCTCACGGACGTGCCGCGCCAGCAACTGATAAACCGCGCCGGGATCGATACTGGTGTCGTCGAAACTGCGCACATAGCCAGGACGCCGGTCGTCGAAGCCGGCAGTGTATCCGGGCGTGTAGGCGGCGTTCACTTCCGACATCGTCAGACCGCGCTCGCGGCTGATCCTTACGTCCTGCCCGTCGAACGTCACCACCAGATCGTCCGCGATAGGCTTGACGACCATGCCGTGAATGGTGCTCGGCGTCGAGAACTCGACAAAATTGAACGGTTTTGGAATCGAACGCGTCGGTGGCCGCGCAGTGACCACGAAAAGACGCTCCCGGCCGGTGGGATCGGTCACTTCGTGGACGGCGTTCGCCGAAGGGAATTTCACGATGGCCTGCGGTTGACCGTCCTCGCCGAGCGAACGCAGCAGGCTCAGTGTCTCGCCGGGCTCTAGCGTCACGTCGCCAAGGGTGATGAACCACTTGCTCGACTCACCTGCGACGTTGGTCAGCAGCGGCTTGGCCAGTGTCAGACGCAATACGGTCGCCTTGCCGCTGTGCCACGACTCAACCGCCGAGACGTAACCGGAGAGATCCTTGCGCAGAAGCCGGGTATCGATCGGTTGCGCGGTTTCGAAAACCGCCCATAAGGCGCCACCCAGCTCAAAGGCGGCTGCCGAAGTCGGTTCCGCGAAGGGGAGCGTCAGCTTGACCGTCGACGCGGCCCGTCGCGCTTCCGGGCGGACAGGCTCGATATCACCGAAATCGGCCTTCTCCGGGCTCGCGGCCACCGTGACCTCTGCCGCCACAGCATCGTCGGGTTCGTCGCTGTCGGTGACGAGAATTTCCGCTTCGGTGTCGAACGCCCAGCTCTTTTCCGGCATCCCGGCGGGCGACGGCGCGGCATACCCGGCGGTATCGCCTTCCCCGACAAGCGCTTCGCCGCCCTCGTCGTCCGGAGGACCGAAATAGGCCGCCCCAACATCGGGGCTGCCTGGAGCCGTAACATCGACGACGAAGGCGTTGTCTTCCCTGAATCCGCGTATCGGCGACTCGGGATCGATAATCAGCGAGACCTCGAGCCCGTCGTCTCCAAGACGCGACGCGATATTCTGCACATAAGGCGGCAAGCGCGACTTCAGGCCGGTCAGATCGATCCGCGCCGGTCGATCGAAGAGGACCTGCGCATTGTCCACGCCACGGTGGATCCGCGCGTCCGGCGGTTCGTCGAATACAAAAACGAAACGGGTAAACGTCGGCAGGCTCGTGATCCGCACCTCGACGGGATCCGAGTTGCGGAACTTCTCGAGCAATTCCTGCTGCCGCCGGCGCTCTTCGGCCTCTTCAGCGCGGCGCGCGAGTGCCGCCACCACCTCTTGCGGCAAGGCCGGCGGCATGCCGACCCAACCCGCTGGCAGCAAATCGACGAACAGCTTCTCGCCGGCTTCCATCGTATTCACCGAGACCGGCTGTGCCAGGGCCATACGGATCGCGCGTCCGTCAGGATCGCGCCGGGCGGCCGTAACGTAACCGCCGAAAATCTCGAAAGCATCGGTCACGTCGGGCGCGGCAGGCTCTTCGAAGCTGATGACCAGAACGCCGGTCGACGCGCTAACCTCGAAGGCCGGCATATCCTTCTCGAACGTGATGATCAATCGGCCGTAGTTCTCAGCCTGAAAGGCCTGGATACGGCTCTTTGCTCCGCCGCCCGACCCCTGAGCCGACGCCACGCCGACCGCGACCAGACCCGACAGGATCAGCGCGCAGCCAACCGTGCGCGCCAGCCAGATCAGGCTGCGCGACAGCATGTCGGGAACGGCATCGGCTTCGCCGTGTCCGGCGTCCATGATCTCTCCGGTCGGCCGCCGCGACCGTCATGGCGCGGCGGTATACCCGTCAAATCCGGAGAAACTATAAGGCCCCGCAAGTAAATGGCGGCTTAAGTGAATAGGATAAGTACCGGCCCGGAACCAAGCCGTAGGGTCAGGGACCTAATTCGCCGGCCGCGTTCCCATGATTTTCGGCAATTCGCCGTCCGTGCCGGCGTCGGCAACAGGCTGAACCGGTTTCGCCGACAGTTCCAGGGTAAGGCGCTGGGCGACCTCGGATTCCATCTCCGCCAGCACCAGGGCCATCTGGCGGGCGCTCATCTTGCTGGCGACATCGACAACGACCGACATATCGAGCCGGTTGAAGATTCGGGCCGCGTCCTTCGGCTTCATGCTTTCGTACATGGTCACGACGTTTTTCAGCCGCTCGGTGTCTTCCTCGGCGCGCTGGTCGTCGACGGCGCTCAGACGCGCTTCCAGTTCTTTCAGCTCCCCGATCCGCTGTTCGACACGCTGTTCGGTCGCTTTCAGCAGATTTTCCCTGAGATCGATCTCTTTTTCGCGATCTTCAAGTTCCTTTCGCCTTTCCGCGAGACGCTCCAGAACGGCGTCGCGCGACCGGCTTTCTCCGCCAAGAACCCGCTCCAGGAAGGACGGCTCGTCGGCTTTCGCCTCAGCTGCGCTCTTCTTCGTGTTCTGCTCCGGCTCTCCGTCCGTCGCCTGCTGGCCGTCGACGGCGGCGCCGGCCGCGTCCGGGCCTTCTGCCCCCGCGGTCTGATCGTTCTCCGCCGTCTCCCCGGCCGCCGCGGAATCATCCTTCGCGGTGGCACGGTCTTCCTGCCCGCCCGCATCCTGGGCTCCCGCGTCCTGGGCTCCAGCATCCTGAGCCATCGCCGGCCGACCGCCGCCGATCAAATGCGTTTCGCCGAAGAAAAGGCCAATGCCCTTCAGGGCAAACAACGCCCCGATGGCGATGATGACAAGCGGAAGCAGGCGGATTTCGCTCATGCGGCGCGGCCGGAAACCGATGTCGCCGAGCCTTTCGCAGCAGTCGACCGCTGCGGGACCTGGCGTTGCGGAGCCTCGGCGGGTTTGGTGCCCGCTGCCTTCGCGGCCACTGCGGCGGCGCCACGCTCGACCAGCCCATGCCCACGCGCCAGTTCGGTGATGCGCGAGAGCCGATTGAGGACCTTGCCGCCAAGCTCGACCTGCTTTTCGATCGACCGGGAAAACCGGTCCGCCTGGCGCAGCTTGTTGGTGAGATCGCGGTCGCACTCGACGGCGGTCTCTTTGAGGCACTCGATCGCCCGCTCGGCGATCTCGGTAGCATGCACGAGCTCCGTGATCGTTTCGCGAAGCGACGATTCATCCGCGCGCAACCGCTTCAAACGTCGATTGAGCACGAAGCAGTAACCGATGGTCACCAACAGCAAAAGTGCGACAAGGCTTTCTATCATCAACCCCAGCATATCGGCTCACGTCCCCTCTACGGCTACTCTGTCGGCCTGCTCGAAGGCCGCATAGGTCATCTTCGGCCGACGTAGCCGGTTGGTAATTCTCACCGCGACCCGATCACCGACGCGTCCGGCCTTGCCGTCCGTCAGGATCGTCTCGCCGCAACGCAGCGTCACCGGATCGTTGGTTGTCCGGTCGAGAACCAGGGTATCGCCCACCTTGAAGTTCAGGACGCGTTCGAGTGACATCGATTGCTCAAACAGCACCGCATCGATCTCAACGGCGGAATTCCACATCTCGCTGGCCAGATGGCCTTCCCAGATCGGATCCCGGCCGAACTTCTCGCCCATGAACATCTGCAGGAGCATGTCGCGGATCGGCTCGATGGTGGCGTAGGGCAGAAGCACCTCGATGTTGCCGCCGCGATCTTCCATGTCGATCCTGAGCTTGACCAGGATCGCCGCGTTTGCCGGTCGCGCGATGGCGGCGAACCGCGGATTGGTTTCCAGTCGCTCGACATTGAAATGCACCGGCGACAGCGGCGCGAAGGCCTGGTCGGCGTCGGCGAGCACGACTTCGATCATCCGCCGGATCAGGTTCAACTCGATCGTCGTGTAAGGACGCCCCTCGATCCTCAGCCGCATCGAGCCGCGGCCGCCGCCGAGCAACACGTCGACCATCGAATAGATCAGATTGGAGCCGACCGTGACGAGGCCATAGTTGTCCCATTCCTCGGCCTTGAACACGGCCAGGATCGCCGGCAGCGGGATCGAGTTCAGATAGTCGCCGAACCGGACGGACGACAGGCTTTCGAGCGCCACCTCGACATTGTCGGACGTGAAGTTGCGCAGGCTCGTGGTCAGCAGCCGAACCAGCCGGTCGAAGATGATCTCCAGCATCGGCAGGCGTTCATAGGAGACGATCGTCGAATTGATGATCGCCCGGATGCCGGTCTTGTCGTCGTGCCCCATGCCATCGGCATTGAAGCCGAGCAGGCTGTCAATTTCGTCCTGGTTCAGAACCCGTTCGGTGGTTCCGCTTTCTTCCGTATCAGGATCTTCCTCATCGACCATCGACGCCCATTTGGACGCCATGTCGTCGTCGGTCGCCTCGACATCGTCGTCTTCGGAAAAATCCGCGCCCCACTCCGCTGCGAGGGCATCCTGATCGACGTCTTCTTCGTCCGCCATGCCCCGCCCCTACTGAACGATGATTTCTTTGAAAACGACGTTGTCGATTTCAGCGGGATGGATCGCCAGATTGACGCGTCGCACCAGTTCTTCCTTCAGCCGGTAGATACCGGCCGATCCCTCCAGGTCGGTGGAGCGTAATTCGCGCAGGTAGACCTGAAATGCATCGAGCACCCGCGGCAGCACGAGCTGAACCGCCTCGCTGGTTTCCTCGTCCTTCATTTCCAGCGCGATCTGGACGCGCAGGAACTGCGGCCGTTGATCGACCGAACTCAGGTTCACGGTCATTTCGGGAAGCTCGAAGAAGACCGGCGGGTCTTTCACGACAACTTCGGTGCCGTCGTCCGCCGATGATCCGAGGAACATGTAAGCACCGCCACCCGCCAGAGCGAGCACCAGGACCGCGGCGGCCACCATGATCAGCAGCTTGCGCTTGCCCTTCGGCTTTTCCTCTTCGGAGGCACCGTCGGCTCCAGCGTCGATGTTCTCGAAATCAGGTTGAGCTGCCTCGGTCGCCATGCCGTTCGGGTTCCAATATTGCGGGACCGCGAACATCCGGTTGTGTCCGTCCGCCAGCCCCCGCTGTCTTCGGGTTCACACTATGGAAATCAAGGTTAACGAAAAGTTTCCAAACATCCCCCGGCCCGGAAATATTTGCCGCCCTCCATTGCCGCCCGGGGTCGAAATTGCCGGGCCCGCGGCTACGTAGAAAACAGTAATTGATTGATTTCATTGAATTAACCAGGTTGGCACGGCACATGCTTAATGACTGGTGAACGCCCACGGCACCGTGCGGCGTCCGCTCGGGGGAGCAAACAGACGGTGCGGAAATGTTAGACAACGCCATACTTGTATCTCTGTCGCGGCAGGTTGCCTTGCGGCGTCAGATGGATGTCGTCGCCAACAATCTGGCGAATCTCGAAACCAGTGGCTTCAAGGCCTCCTCGCAGATTTTCGAGGAATACCTGATGCCGGAAGCCGAAGCGACACACGCCCTTCGCGGCGACCGGGACGTGTCCTTCGTCATCGATACCGGCACGCTGCAGGACCTCTCGCCTGGTCCGACGCGCCAGACGGGAAATCCGCTGGACATGGCCATCGATGGAAAGGGCTGGTTCGCCGTGCAGACACCGGACGGCGAGCGCTACACGCGCAACGGTGCCTTCGTCCTCAACAGCGAGGGGGATCTGGTCACCACCGAAGGCTTCCAGGTCTTGGGCGATGGCGGACCGATCTCCTTCGACGACCGCGACGGTGCCATCGCCATCGGCGCGGACGGGACCATCTCGACCGAAGCCGGCGAGAAAGGCCGGATCCGGGTCGCGGAGTTCGACAACGAAGTGCTGCTGGTACCGGAAGGGTCGAGCACCTTCTCCTCGCCGGTACCGCCGCGCGCCTCCGATACAGCCCGGGTCCGCCAGGGCATGCTCGAAGGCTCGAACGTCAAGCCGATCGTCGAGATGACGCGGATGATCGAAGTCACCCGTGCTTACACCTCGCTCTCCAACATCCTCGAAAAGGTCGAGGACATGCGCCGAAATGCCGTTGGCATCCTGGCCACCATCGAGTGACGGCCGCGCCGCGCAACAGGACATGAAAAGGAAAACACCATGAAAGCGCTTCACATTGCAGCCTCGGGCATGGCGGCCCAGGAACTCAACGTCGAAGTGATCTCCAACAACATCGCCAACATGCGCACGACCGGCTTCAAGCGGCAGCGCGCGGATTTCCAGGATCTTCTCTACGAAAAGCTCCGCCGGCCCGGAGCCTCGACCTCGGACACCGGCACGGTCGTTCCGGTCGGCATCGAGATCGGCGGCGGCGTCAAGACCGCTGCCACGCCCCGCGTGATGAGCCAGGGTGATATTGCCGGAACCGAGAAGGAACTGGACGTCGCCATCCGTGGTGAGGGTTTCTTCCGGGTACGGCTTCCAGATGGTCGGACGGCCTATTCGCGTGACGGTTCGTTCGAGCGCGATTCAGTCGGCCAGTTGGTCACCGTCGACGGGTATATCATCGAACCGGGAGTCACCATTCCCGATGACGCCCGATCCATTTCGATCAGCTCCGAAGGCTTGATTCAGGCCTTCACCGGAACCGAAACCGAGCCCATCGACCTGGGCACCATCGACCTGGCCCGCTTCGTCAACAAGGGGGGCCTCGAATCGATCGGCGACAACCTCTTCCTGGAAACGCCTTCCAGCGGCCCCGAGCAGGTCGGCACGCCCGGTTCCGAAGGGTATGGCTCCCTGGAGCAAGGTTATCTGGAACTGGCCAACGTCAATCCGGTATCCGAGATCTCGGACCTGATCGCCGCCCAGCGCGCCTACGAAATGAATTCCCGCGTCATCTCGGCTGCCGACGAAATGATGTCGTCAACCGCCAACATTCGCTAACGGAAAAGGAGACGAACCATGATCATTCGCACTCTGGCTGTCGCCGCCGCACTTGCGTTTGCCTTGTTCACCCCGCTCGCAATCGGCCCCGCGTTCAGCGCCGAGCAGCCGCGCCTCAAGGCGCAGGTGATGGTGCATGGCCCGCTGGTCACGCTCGGCGATCTGATCGACGGCGCAGGAGAATCCTCTTCGGTGGCCGTGTTCCGCGCTCCAGACCTCGGCATGGCCGGCACCGTCCGCGCCGACCGCATCGTCGCGGCCGCCGAAGCGCGCGGCATCACCGATCTGATTACCGAAGGCATTGAGTCGGTCTCTGTCAGCCGGCTTGGCCGCACCATCGAGAGCGACGAGATCCGTAATGTGATCGCCCACCACATCGTCGAAATCGGTCGTGGAGATTCGGTCGAGGATATCGACATATCGCTCGACCGGCTCGCGCAGCCGATTGTCGTCGAGCAATCCGCCGTCGATATGCTGGCAGTCGACAAGTTCGAATACGACGCGGGCACGGGTCGGTTCGCCGCTCTTCTCAAGATTTCCGACAGCATGACTGCTGCTGCCGGGTTGCGATTCACCGGCCGGGCGATCGAGATTATCGAGGTGCCGGTGCTGGCCCGCAAAATCGAGCGCGGCGAGGTCATCAGCGCGCGCGACATCGTCATCGACCGGATGCCGCGCAGCGCCATCCGCGATGACATCATCACCGACGCGAACCGGCTGACCGGCCTGTCCGCCCGCCGCGCCCTGCGCGACGGCGTGCCACTGACCCGCGACGTGCTGATGGAGCCGGTGCTGGTCCATCGCGGCGACCTTGTGACAATCGTCTACCGTTCGGCCGGCCTGACGCTGACGACGCGTGGCCGCGCACTGTCGGCCGGCGCCCGGGGCGAAGTCATCCAGATCTACAATATCCAGTCGAAGCGGACAGTGGAGGCCGAGATCAGCGGCCCGGGTTTCGTCACCATCATGCCGCAGCGGGTCCCGCTGGCGGCTCTCGAGACGACCATCCGCTGACGCCGGTCAGTACAAGGGGAGCATTATGAAACGCGTATCGAACCGGAAATTGGGCGGAATCGGACGGATCGCCGCGATCGGCGTGATCGGCGCCGCCGCGGCGGGCTGTGCGAATACCGTCGACAAGATTTCCCAGATCAACAAGGAACCGTATCTGTCGGCGATCGAGAATCCGACCGCTGTCGCCGGCTACCGGCCGGTCTCCATGCCGATGCCCGCGCCCGAGCCGCCGGTGTTCAGCTCCAATTCCCTCTGGCGATCGGGCGCCCGCGCCTTCTTCAAGGATCAGCGCGCAAAGCGGGTCGGCGATATTCTCACCGTCGACGTAACGTTTTCGGACAAGGCGATAATCGACAACAAGACGGAAAGAAGCCGTGTCTCGGCTGAAGGCCGGGCTCTGGCCGGCGCAGCGGGCAATGCGATCCTCGATCTCATCCCCGATTCCTACAAGTCCGGCAGCGCGGTCATCGATTTCGACGGCGACACCTCGACGTCGGGCGAAGGATCCGTCGACCGCAAGGAAGAACTGCACACCACCATCGCCGCAGTGGTCACCCAGGTCCTGCCGAACAACAACCTGGTGATCGAGGGTCGCCAGGAGGTCCGGGTCAATTTCGAGATACGCGAACTGATCGTCGCCGGTGTGATCCGGCCGGAGGATATCACCGCCAACAACACGATCGATTCCACCAAGATCGCCCAGGCCCGTATTTCCTACGGAGGCCGCGGCCAGATTACCGATGTCCAGCAACCGCCCTACGGGCAGCAATTCCTGGATATCGTGCTGCCGTTCTGACGCTCCCCTCTTAATTCAGAACGGCAAACAGGCGCGGTCCCATGCTCCCCCGGGACCGCGCCTTTCTTTTTCCGAAGTCCCCGAATCTGGTCCACGGACGACAAAAAACCCCCGGCCTTTCGACCGGGGGTCTGATTTTCGAGTCCGGGATTTCTCGCCGGCTCAGTCGTCACGATAGACGCGTTCGCGCCGTTCGTGCTGTTCCTGCGCTTCGATGGACAGGGTTGCGATCGGCCTGGCGTCCAGACGCTTCAGACTGATCGGTTCTCCGGTCTCCTCGCAATAGCCATACGTCCCCTCCTCGATCCGCTTCAGGGCGGCATCGATTTTGGCGATCAGCTTGCGCTGCCTGTCCCGCGCTCTCAACTCGATAGCTCGATCCGTTTCCGACGACGCTCGATCTGCGATGTCGGAATGGTTCTGGTTGTCGACCTGAAGCTGGGTCAGCGTCTCGCGGCTTTCGCGCAAGATCTCTTCCTTCCATGCCAACAGCTTTGCACGGAAGTATTCGCGCTGCCGCTCGTTCATGAAGGGCTCTTTGGTGTTAGGACGGTATTTTTTCACTCTAACCATCGGCGATTCCCTTGCGGATCCCGTCGATAACGGGCGCCCTTATAACCGGTGACCGAGCCGCTTACAACTGCTCCTGGATGACAAGATTGTAATATGGAACGCGCCCGCGGCAGCCTTGACAGCGCCTCGGGCCAGTCGGCATTTCCGGTCTGAAATCAGGATGTTATGGCCGTCAGGGGGATGCTAGCGCGTATCCCTGCCCAATTTAGCAAGCTCCACGCGGGCGCGCAGCTCGATTTCGTCGAGCACAGATTCAACGCGTTCGTCGCCAAAGCGGTCCGGCCGTTTCGAAACCGTATCGACAAGGTTTTGCAGCTTGGCGCGGGGAACCTCGCCGCTGAGGAGAGAGATTTTGATGTCGTCGAGCAGGTCGAGCATGTCGTGCCCATGCTTGAGCCGTTCGCCACGTTCACTCGGTGCTTCGACGGACTGCAGCGTCAGTAGCGCATCGATACCGCCTATAGGCCCGGCCGACGCCGTTTCGGCGGAACTTCCCGAATGGCTTTCCTTGGATACCGAAAAGGTGCTCCCGGACGTCTCGCCTTTTGCCTTTCCGCGTGTCCGGGCAATGTTGCCCGACCGACCGCTTCCGTCGATACGCATGGATTGACGCCTCCAGCCCTGTGCCCAGCCAGCCCGGAATCTGAAGCGACATGGTTAACAGGGCCTTAACTTCAACGGCAGGAATTGCCCGGTGGCAGCTATTTCCTGCCGGAACCTTAACGGAAGCCGAAATCGCCCAAACAATAATTGTGTAACAAATTCAAACTGTTATGGATTTCTCCAAATTTTTTCAGGCTGGCACGGTTCTCGCTTCTCTACAGACCGATTGCGAAAGGGGAGCAATTGACGTGGTGCTGACATTTAAGAATTGCCAGGGGCATTTCACACGCGTTGTCCGCGGTTTCATCGCGGTCACCGTCGCCGTGTCGGTCTG
>CAJQNW010000340.1 GCA_905479765.1 uncultured Tepidamorphus sp.
CCGTGGGGGCAGACCATGGCGGAAGTGAGCTTAAATTGAATTAAGCAGGGTGGTTAACGACAAGCGTGAGGGCAGATTTTTCGCGTCCGACGGACAGTCTCAGACCGGATCGTTCGGGAATGCGAGTTCCTGGCGGTTGCGCCATTCCTGACCGACATAGTTGATGATCACGGACTTGCGGATTCCGGTAATCGCGCGCTTCTCGAAACCGTGCCAGGTGTTCCTGGCGGGGATGAACACGAAGCCCTGATTGAAGGCCGACGGCGAGGTGCCGGCGTGGGTATTGGCCTCATCGTCCTCATAGTAATCGGTGCCGAGCGTTTCGGCTCCGGGAACGTCGAACAGATAATGCAGGAAGGTGATGCGCTTCGGTCCGATATCAGTGTGCGGCTCGAGCCAGAAGCCGTCCCGGTCCTGGGCGAATTCGATCCGCAGCGACGAGCCGTCGAGGTCGGCGCCGGTGACGTCCTTGATCGCGGCGACGGTTTCGGGATGCTGCAGGGCCTCTGCGATCGCCGCGCAAACCGGATACTTCGCCTGGTTTTCCGCGGAGAAGAAAACACGGGTCGAATTGTGGGTGTCGCGCTTGCCTTCGGTGTCGTCGATGACGGGCGCGGGAAACGGCAGGTCGAGCAGGGCCCGGGCGGTCGCCTCGGGGAGCACTTCGCTTACCACCCAGAATGCGTAGGGCTTGTCCGAACAAGCCGACTCGCGGAACGAGCGGATAACGGCCGCGCGGATTTCGTCAGCACTGTTCGGGGCAGGGGTGCCGACGCTGAGAGGGCTCTGGTCGTTCATGACGATGCGGATCCGGTTCAGAGTGTGAAAGGCGTTCGGGGTGCAGCCCGCGCTTCGCGGCGGCTAGCCTGAGCCCGTTTACCCCGGCTCATGCACGGATCGTGGCGCCCCCTAGGGGACTCGAACCCCTGTTTCCGCCGTGAGAGGGCGGCGTCCTAGACCACTAGACGAAGGGGGCGGCGGTCACGATCCACGCGATTGACCGGATATAAACCGGAAGCCGTGGCCCTGCAAGGGCTGTTGCGACTCGCCGACAAACGGGTCGCGGAGAAAAGGCCCGCTCGGATTGGAGCGCCGTCAGGGCTTCGTGTTGCCGCCAATGACGTTGAGTATCCTGCCGGAGCGCAGATCGACGACGATGACGGAATGTCCCTCCGGGCGCTTGATGACGATCGCCATCCGGCTGCCGTCGATCGCCGTGGAGACGATTTCGCCATCGGCACCAAGCAACCGGGCGACGTCATCGGGCACGACGACGGCCACCGGCGGGGCTTCGGCGCTGGAGCCGCCGCCCGACATGCGGTATGCGATCGCGCCGAAGACGAGGATCAATCCGAGTACGATGAGCGCGCTCATGACGATCACGGCGATCTTCAGGGCGCCATAGTTGCGCACCGCCCAGGTTTCGCTGGCGGCGGCGTCGTCTGTGTGCGCTACATCTGCGTCGGGAGTGTCGGGAGCAATCATGGCCGGTGACAACAACGATGGTAATGTCGGCGACAATGCCAAAGGCAATGCCGGGGACGGTGAAGAGTTCTCGGTAACGGTGCCGGAGGATGCTGGTGAGGACCGTCTCGATCGCATGCTTGCCGGCCTGCTTCCCCAATTCAGCCGCTCGCGGTTGCAGGCGTTAATCCGCGCGGGCCAGGTTACGGTCGGCGGGCGGACGATAGTCGAGCCGAAATTCCGGGTCAACGCAGGCGCGGACGTCGCTGTATCAGTGCCACCGCCGGAATCGGCGACGCCACAGCCGCAGGATATTCCGCTGAGCGTGGTCTACGAGGACGACGCGCTGATCGTCATAGACAAACCGCCCGGGCTTGTCGTGCATCCGGGCGCCGGAACCCCGGACAAGACGCTGGTCAATGCGCTGCTGCATCATTGCGCTGGCAGCCTGTCGGGGATCGGCGGGGTGGAGCGGCCGGGCATCGTGCACCGGCTGGACAAGGATACCTCGGGGCTTCTCGTCGCGGCCAAGTCCGATACCGCGCACCGCTCGCTGTCGGAGCAGTTCGCCGATCACGGGCGCACCGGCGTGCTGGAGCGGGGCTACCGGGCCCTGGTCTGGGGCGTTCCGCCACGCAAGCGCGCCACGATCAACGAGCCGATCGCCCGGTCACGACAGAATCCGGAGAAAATGGCGGTTCGAAGCGGCGGCAAGGAGGCGATCACCCACTACGAGGTGCTGGAAACCTACTCAGGCGCGGACGGCAGTCCGCTGGCGAGCCTCATCGCGTGCCGGCTGGAAACGGGCCGGACGCATCAGATCCGCGTCCATTTGGCGCATATCGGTCATCCCATCGTCGGCGACCCGGTTTATGGCGCCGGATTCAGCTCGAAATCGCGCTTATTGACGGAAAATCAACGACAAAACCTCGAATCCCTTGGAAGACAGGCCCTGCATGCCTATCTATTAGTATTCGCGCACCCGGTTAGCGGGGAAACGATGCGGTTTGAAAGCGACCTTCCGGCCGACCTTCAGGCACTCGTCGACGCACTATCGGGAACGTGAACGAGAGGGGAACGTTTTTCTGACATTATCATCCCCTTAGATTCAGGACTTGGCTGATTCCAGGACCTGTGACGCAGGTCGCCCGAAGACGGGGGCCGTTCGCAGGTGCCGCAAGAGGAGGAAAAAATGGCCAATATAGCTGCACTTCCCGCCGTATCGGCGGAAGGCGGGCTGTCGAGATACCTCTCGGAGATCCGCCGCTTTCCGATGCTTGAGCCGAACGAGGAGTTCATGCTTGCCAAGAGTTGGCGTGAGCATGACGACCGTGAGGCCGCGCACAAGCTCGTCACCAGCCATCTCAGGCTCGTTGCCAAGATTGCCATGGGCTATCGCGGCTACGGTCTGCCGATCGGCGAGATCGTTTCCGAAGGCAATGTCGGTCTGATGCAGGCCGTCAAGCGGTTCGAGCCGGACAGAGGGTTCCGGCTGGCGACCTACGCCATGTGGTGGATCCGCGCCTCGATCCAGGAATATATCCTGCGGTCGTGGAGCCTGGTGAAGATGGGCACCACGGCGAACCAGAAGAAGCTGTTCTTCAACCTGCGCAAGGTGAAGGGGCAGATCGCCGCGCTCGACGAGGGCGACCTCAAGCCGGAGCAGGTCAGCGAGATCGCCACGCGCCTCGGGGTTCCCGAAGCCGACGTCATCTCGATGAACCGGCGTCTGTCGGGCGATGCCTCGCTCAACTCGCCGCTGCGCGCGGACGGGGATTCCGGTGGCGAGTGGCAGGACTGGCTGGTCGACGACCAGGAAACCCAGGAAACGCTTCTCGCCGAGAGTGAGGAACTCGACAACCGCAAGAAGATGCTGGTCAACGCGCTCGAGGTCCTCAACGACCGCGAGAAGCGCATCTTTACCGCCCGTCGGCTCGACGAGGATCCGCTGACGCTGGAGGCATTGTCGGAGGAATTCGGCGTCTCCCGTGAGCGTGTCCGCCAGATCGAGGTCCGCGCTTTCGAGAAGGTCCAGAAGGCCGTCACCGATGCGGCCAAGACGCTCGAAGCGGGCGAAGCGGCGGCGTAACGGCTGTCTTTATAGAACGCAGATCATGTTGGGCGCGGGGTCTCTCCGCGCCCTTTGCTTTTTCGGCGACCGCTTACCGCGTCGCTACCGCTTGATCGCCTTCCTGACAAAATCGCCGGGCCCGCCGGAGATCAGCGTCGCGCAATCCATCAATACGCGGGGCAGGGCGAAGCCGCCGGGCAGCGCGATATAGCGTGGTGTCCAGACCGGGTGGAACTTGTCCTTGTAGGCGCGCAATCCGGTGAAATTGTAGAGCGCCGAGCCGTGGGCGAAGAGGAAGTTGCCGACCTTGTGCCAGGTGGGCGCCAGCGGATGGTGCTCGAAGCCCGACAGCGGCGCCATGCCGAGGTCGAACCATTGATAGCCCTCGGCCTTGGCGGCCAGCATCAGTTCGGCGAACAGGTAGTCCATGGTGCCGTAGGGCGAGGCCTTGCGGTGGCGCATCATGTCGATGGCGAACTCGCCCTTTTCGGATCCCGACCGCATGATGTTGGCGAAGGCGACGATGCGGTCTTCGGCGCGCACCACGGCGATATCGAAATTGCTCAGGTAGTCTTCGGAGAAGAAGCCGAGCGAGAAGCCTTTCTCTCCGCCGGACTTGTCCGATAGCCATTCGTCCGAGACGTCCTTGAGCTCGGGCAGTATCGGGGCGATCTCTGCCCTGGGTACGATCTCGAAGCTTGCACCCTCGCGCCCGGCGCGGCGGATCGCGTAGCGGAAGTCCTTGTATTCCGGCCCGTCCAGCGAGAAGTCGGCAAGCGGCACGCGGGCCTCCTCGCCGAATTTGGTGACGGTCAGCCCTATATCCACGAACAGCGGCAGGGCGTCGGCGCGGAACGAATAGAAGACCGGTGTGCCGCCATAGCTGTCGACCAGCTCGCGAAAGGCCCAGGCGGCTTCCTGCCTGCCTTCCGGCGTGCCGACCGGATCGCCGAGCGCGATCCAGCTCGATCCCTGGATCTGGTACATGACGAAGGCGGTTTCGTCGGGCGTGACCAGAAGCCGCTTGTCGCCGAGCAGGACGACATTGGCTTCCGGGTCCTCAGCATGAGCGAGCAGGCTCCGCACCGAAGCAGGCACGGTTTGCGAGGCGGGACCGGTTGGACGTGTGGGCGCCATAATGCGCCAGATCAGGAACAGAAGGCCCGCCGCGCCGACAACGACCGTCGCCCTGATGAAACGCGGGGCGTCGCCGGCCCAGGCGAACTGCCACCACAGTTCGTTGCGATACTCGACATGACGGTAGGCGAAGAAGCCGAACCAGGCAGCGATCACCAGGATCGCGCCAATCGCCGCGATCCAGGCGAGCGAGAATGTGCCGGCCGCGAAGCCCGACTTCCGATGAAACGTCGGACGCGCCGTCACCACCAGGATCAGCACCAGCGACAGCAGGATCGCCTCGATGTAATCGAGACCCTTGAGCAGCGACACGGCGATGCCGAGCACCAGTATCGCCACCGTCAGCTGCCAGGCGATCGCCAGACGGCGCATCAGGCCGCGCGACAGGATCAACAGACCAAGTCCCGCGATGGACGAGATCAAATGGGAGGCCTCGAGCACGGGCAACGGCAGGATCGTGCGCAAAATCGCCAGGTGCTCGACTTTCGCCGGTGTGACTGCGGAAAACAGCAGCAACGCGCCGGCCAGGAAGACGCCGGCGCCGATCAGCTGCGGCGCCATGGCGCGCACCACTGTTCCGGCGCGGCCACCGAACATGGAAATGCGCCCGATACCGCTGAACGTCGCCTCGGCGGTCACGAGGGCGCCGGCGATCGCCAGCGGCAGCACGAAATAGAACACCCGGAACAGCAGGATGGCCGCGAACAGGCCAGCCTTGGCGTCCATCGGCACCGAGGAAATCAGAACGGCCTCGATGACGCCCAGCCCGCCGGGCACATGGCTGGCGATGCCGATCGCGAAGGCGGCGACTGTGATGCCGGCGAAGGCGATGTAGCCATAGGGCAATTCGACGGGAACGAGCAGATAGAGCGCGGCCGACACGGCGAGCACGTCGATTGTCGCGACCGCCCATTGGGTCAGTGCGATCGGCAACGTCGGGATCGGCACCGAGAAGCGCTTGTACTCGAAGGTGCCGCCGCCGCGCAGGGCGCAGAGTACGAAATACCCGGCGATCGCCAGCGCGCCGACGATCGCCAGGAGCCAGGGCAGGGTCGGCGGGACGGAGACCGCATAGGCGATCTGGTCGTATTCCAGGACGCCGGCGACCACGAGGATCGTCGCTGCCCCGAACACGAAGGCGAGGTGAGAGTAGACGGTGATCAGCGCGATCTCGGAAAGCGGGACGTCGAGGGCGGAATAGGCGCGGTAGCGGATCGACCCGCCTGTCAGAAGCGCGAAGCCAAGCGTGTTTGAAAAGGCATAGGAGACAAAGCCGGTGAGGAAGGCCTGCCGTGGCAGTACGTCGCGGTCGACGACGCGAAACGCCAGCCAGTCGTAGGACGCCAGGCAGACGTAGCCGACGGTGACCAGCAGCACCGACAGGATGATGTCGCGTGTCGGTACCGCCCCAACGGCGTTGCGCACTTCATGCAGATCGACATGGGCGAGCTGGCCGCGCAGCACGACGACGGCGATGACGGCGATTGCGACCGTGAAGGCCGCACTGGCGATCTGGCGCCGGTCAATGGCGATCAATCGGGCCGAAATGGAGGAGAGCGACACTGTATCGTTCCGTCAGGCCGGCCGAACCGACTCGCGGCGCGCAAGGTCTTTGTAGAGCTGGCTGAGGCGGCGGGTGACCGGTCCGGCGCGGTCCCCGTCGTCCGGCGCTTCGCCGATGACCCGGCCGTCGACTTCGCGGACCGCCGTCAGGCCGGCGAAGGTTCCAGTCACGAAGGCCTCGTCGGCCGAGTAGACGTCGACCAGGGAGAAGCGCTTCTCGCGGGCGGGAATGGCGTTGTCGCGGCACAGGCGCAAAACGTTCGCCCGGGTGATGCCGCCCAGGCAGTAGAGCCCGTCCGAGGTCCAGACTTCGCCGCCGCGGACGATGAAGAAGTGGGTCGAGTTGCAGGTCGCGACCGCGCCGTCGGGATCGAGCATCAAAGCCTCGTCGGCGCCCGCCTTGGTCGCCTGGATGCAGGCGAGGATGCAGTTGAGCTTGGAGTGGCTGTTGAGCTTCTGGTCTTGCATGTCGGGCGCGGTGCGGCGGATGTGGACGGTGAAGAGGCTCAATCTCCGCGCCTTCACGTCCGGGGATGCCGTTTTGTACTCGGGAATTATGACAATCGTCGCAGGACCGATCGTCACACGCGGGTCCTGGTAGGGCGTCTTCTTGATGCCGCGGGTGACCATCAGCCGGATATGGCCGCCGTCGCTCATTCCGTTGGCGTCGAGACAGTCGAAGATCCGGGCGGCCAGCGCGTCGCGGCTCAGGCCCACGTCCATGTCGATCGATTTCGCGCCCTCGTAGAGCCGGTCGAGATGGGCGTCGAGGAAGGCGATGCCGCCGTTGACGACGCGCAGGCCTTCCCAGACGCCGTCGCCGAGGATGAAGCCGGAATCGAAGACAGAGACCACCGCCTTGTCGCGGGAGACGAGCGTGCCATTGACCGAAACGAGGATCTCCGCATTGCGCGGGTCATCGGCGTATTCATGGGTCATACGTGGGCTTCCTGCCTTGGGTTATGCTTTTTGGGCCCCGGACGTCCGGCGGGCAAGTGAATCGTTTCCCCGGCAAGCGATTATGCCCACGGACGGGGTACAGACAACGGATATCGCCGTTTGGTTTGGCAGCTGATATCGTTTCCGCCAGCAGGGGAGAAGGCGATGGTCGAAACGCGACACGACGAACATCTGATCCGGTACGGGGCCCAGTTCAGCCCCTGGCTGATTGAAAGGGCCCGTGGCTCCTACGTCTATGACGGGGAAGGGCGGCCGATCCTCGATTTCACGTCCGGACAGATGTGCTCGACGCTCGGGCACAATCATCCGCGCATCGTCGAAGCCGTGCAGAAGGCCTGTGATGGGGCGATCCACCTGTTTTCGGGCATGCTGAGCCCGACGGTCGTTTCGCTGGCCGAAAAACTCGCTGCCATCCTGCCGGGCGACCTGTCGAAGTCGCTCTTGCTGTCGACCGGCGGGGAAGCCAACGAGGCGGCCCTCAGGATGGCCAAGCTGCACACCGGCAACTGGGAGGTCGTCGGCATGACCGGCTCCTGGCACGGCATGACGGCGGGGGCAGCCTCTTCGACCTATGTGGCCGGCCACAAGGGCTACGGCCCGGCGATGCCGGGCACCGCAGCGATACCGGCGCCCAACGCCTATCGCTGCCCCGTTCGCCATTGCCAGGGCACCTGCGACATGACCTGCCTGGAGGTGGGGTTCGCGATGGTCGACGCCCAGTCGTCCGGCGCGCCGGCTGCCGTGATCGCCGAGCCGGTCCAGTCGTCGGGCGGCGTCATTGTGCCGCCGGAGGGCTACCTGCCGAAGCTGAAGCAGATGTGCGCCGATCGCGGCATGCTTTTGATCCTCGACGAGGCGCAGACCGCGTTCGGGCGGCTCGGGGCGAATTTCGCCGCCGACATCTTCAAGGTCGAGCCGGACATCATGACGCTGTCGAAGACGCTCGGTGGCGGGGTGCCGCTGGCGGCGACCTGCACGACGCCCGAGATCGAGCAGGATTGCCACGAGAAAGGCTTCTTGCACCTGACTTCGCATGTCTCCGATCCGCTGCCGGCGGAGGTCGGGATCGCGGTGCTCGACGTTATCGCGGAGGAGAACCTCAATGAACGGGCCGTCGAGATGGGGGGCCACCTGAAAGCCGGGCTCGACGCGATCCAGCAGCGCCACGAGGTGATTGGCGACGTACGTGGTCTCGGCATGCTCTACGGCGTCGAGCTGGTGAAGGACCGGCACAGCCGCGAACCCGATCCCGAGCGCGGCGCGGCCATCACGCGCCGCTGCATGGATCTCGGCCTGTCGATGAACATCGTCTCTGTCGGCGGCATGGCCGCGGTCTGGCGCATCGCCCCGCCGCTGACGGCGAGCGAGGCCGAGATAGACCAGGGCCTCGATATCCTGGATACGGCGATCGGAGACGTCGTGGCGGGCAGGGCCTAGGGTCAGGGCCCTAGCCGCGATCCTCCAGGATCAGCGGCACGTGCGGGGCGGCGTCACGGGGCAGCGTTCCGTCGAGACGCGGGTCGGGGACCATCTCGATCTTTCTCTCATAGGGCACGAAGCCGGAACGCAAATAAAAGCCGAGCGCGCCGGGATGATCGAACGTGCAGGTGTGCAGCCAGACACGATTGACGCCCTCGCGCCAGGCAAGTTGAAGCGCGCGATTCATCAGCCAGCGTCCGGCGCCCGAGCCGACGGCTTCCGGAACCAGCCCGAAAAAGGCGATCTCGACGGACGGCAGCCCCCGGAAATCGAGTTCCAGTATGCCGATCGGGGTTCCGTCGCTTTCGGGAAAATAGGTCTCGACGGCGGGATCGCCGAGGATGTCCCCTAGGGCGGCATCGTCGAGCCGGAGGCGCGAATTCCAGAGCCAGTTCGTTCCGACCCTGCGGAACATGTCGCGATAGGCGGCCGGATCGGGTGAATTCAGTCGCTCCAGGCAGAGGTCCGACGGCTCCGAGCGTTCGGCGGGGGCCGGGGGCGCGCGCATTTCCAGAAACGTGGCGATCGCCGCGACGTGGCCGGCCGGCAGATCGGTGTAACCGTTATGATTGATGCCTGTCATGCTGCGATTATCCCGCCTGCTGCGGGCAATGCAACGCCTGGCGCGCATGCGGGCCCATTTTGGTATGATAGAGGCTAAGAAGAACAGGCGTGATTCCCGGCGCCTGGAGGAGACCCCTTGCGGAGGAATGGACAGCTTGAGGCAACGGTTGTTTCGTACGCGCAGGATATCGATCCGCAGCCTCCTGGCGCTGAGTTCGGGCGGCCTGGTGCTTGTGGCCACCGCCACGGTGCTCTGGATATCCTTGAGCGTCAGCACGACCAATACGGTCGATCTCCTCAACGATCGCATCGTTTTGATCCTCGACGGCATCGAAAGCGAGGTGCGCGACAAGCTGGATACCGCGTCCAGCCTTGTCGACGGCGTCGCCACGGAGATGGAAACCTCGCATATCCGGGCTGCCTCTCCGGACGAAGTGCTCGATACGCTGACCGTCGTGCTGGCTACGGCGCCGGAAGTGGAGGTCTTGCTCTACTGGGACCGGGACATGACCCGCCGCGGCGTCTATCGGGGAGAAAACGGCCAGTATTTCCGCGTGGAGCCGAAGAAAGAGGCCGATCCAACGCTGTTGTACCGCCTCGCGGGTGTTCCTGACGGCGCGTCGCATGTGTGGGGCGAACCCGTCGTTGAAGGCGGCGTCACCTTCCTGAATACCGTCGCCAAGGTCGGCTCAGCGTCGTCCGACGTCGCCTATGTGGGCGCAGCGGTGTCGCTGGATCAGTTTTCGAAGCTCGTCGCGGAGATCGGCGAGAACTACGATGCGACGGCATTCATCCTTTACGGCGAAGATCGCCTGCTTGCCCACCGCGACCTGGCCGGCGTGCCCGGCGCGCCGCCGGAGCACGGCATGATCCCGGTCAGAGATGCGTCCGATCCGGTCATCGCTCAACTGAAGAACGCCACGCCGGTCTCGTTCATGAAGATAGCGCGCGAGAAGGGCGTCGAGGTCGAGCGGGTCGAGGACAGTGATACGCGCTACATCGTCTTCTTCCGCTGGGTCCTGGACTACGGACTGACGCCGCTGGCGATCGGGGCCTATTACAAGCAGTCACAATTCAGCGACGCGATACAGCGGCTTATGATTTCGGGTGTCGCCGGGATCGGCGTGCTGTTGGTCGCGGTGCTGGCGGCGATCGTGATCGGCGGATATGTGGCCAGACCCGTGCGCCGCCTGGCGGAAAGCGCCTCGGCAATCGCGCGGCTGGAAATGGAGACCGCGCCGCGGCCGCACGGCAGCGCGATTGCCGAGCTCGACGATCAGGCGCGCGCGTTCAACGTCATGCTGGATGGGCTGAAGGTGTTCGAAACCTACGTGCCGCGACAATTGGTACAGCGGCTTATCGCTCTGGGAAGCGAGAAAAGCGTTGCTTCGGAGACACGCGACGTAACGGTGATGTTCACCGATATCGCCAGCTTCACGATGATTTCGGAGCGGATGGGGGCTGAGGAAACCGCCGCATTCCTGAACCGGCATTTCGGTATGCTGGCCGATTGTA